>NZ_JAWOVZ010000006.1:0-199410 GCF_033340175.1 Vibrio sp. 1557
CTACAATCAAAAATTGCAACGCAGTTATCGAGTATTTTAACAAGCTAGAATGACCAGTTATTTACTACGATTGGTATAACCTATACTCAATCTCACTAAAGCAACCAACCCCATGTGAAACTCCACAAACAAAAGGCTGAGGAGCAGATCTTTACCCTACAAACAATGTACTAGCTATTTTGATTTTGTTAGTTCGTATGGCCTTAATATGAATGTTCAATATAAATAGGAAAACACTTGAGGACTTACTAGAAAAAGTGGGCTCGCAAAATTACCAAACGGACTCAATTAGTGATGTTTGCATAAAAACACGTACAAGAAATATAAATGATAGATACAAAAAATCCCGCAGGGGATGCGGGATTTTTACTAGTGACTAAATTGGTTTAAAGGTGACTAGCCTTGAATACCAACGATTAACCATGGCGCATTAGGCGCAGTCAAGTCACGCTCTAGGTGCCAGATATCTTCGATTTCTTCTTCAACACCTTCTACTGTGTCACGGTAACGACCGCTAAACTGCAGACTAAGCTGTGCTTTATTTGCATCGTAATCAGCACGGACGATCTCCGCATCAACGTACATTACGTCAGTATGCTGCTCACCGTCGAGCTTCGCGCGCTCTGCTTTTAGGTCTTCAAACAAGCTTGGAGAAACATATTCTTCAATAGTTTCTAGCTGGTTGTGATTCCACGCACCTTGCAGGATTCGATAGTGTTCACGAGAACCATTAATGAACGCTGCTTGGTCAAAACCCGGTGGGTAGTTATGTGGTACGTCTGTTTGAGCGCCAAAACCACCAAAGCCACCATTATTTGTGTTTGGTTGTTGCTCAAAGTTTTGCATGTTTGGTTGCTCAAACTTAGATGCGTTGCCACCAAATGCAGGCTGTTGACGATGCTGGTTCATACTGCCCTGCTTCGCACCTAGCATACCGCGCATTAGTTTAAAGATGACAAAGGCAATCAAACCAATAATTAGGATATCCATAAACTGGATACCTTCAAAAGCACCGCCAAAGAATGCAGCAAGTAGACCACCAGCAAGAAGTCCGCCTAGCAGCCCCCCCATAAGGCCTTTCTTACTTGAAGACTTTGTCGTCTGATCTTTGCCGACCGTATTGGTGTTTTGTTGCTGTTGTTTCGGTGCTGGTGCAGTTTTGTAGCTCTTACCGAAAGACTTACTGCCACCAAACTTCTTCGCTTCCGCGATAGGCGTTACAGCAACAGTAAACATCAATAAAGCAACAATAGAAAATAAACGTTTCATCGTTATCCTTAAAGTTAGCTATCTAAGATAGTGCCCCATTTTCAAGACGAAACAATCGTTGTTTCAAACAGTAGCACGCCAAAGATGATTTTTAAGTCATCATACTCTGTATACCGATTGATGAAAATAGCTTATAGAAGCTGACATGTATCAGAATATTGCCAAAAATGCAGACTGCTCACACTGCTTACAATTCAGCTGAAGGCGCTTGATCAATGTAAAAAAAGTATGGAATAAGTTCACTAATACTCCAGATTGTTTTACTTGAATTAGAATCAGTGACACAGCTCAGAATCCTACACCTTGAGGGCACTTGGACACATTGCCTTGTTGACGGTTAATAGGTAGCTGACTATCATATTGAACGATGTTCAATAAAGTAGTTTGAGAGTATGGCGCGCAGAAACGATCACACCCGAGAAGAGTTAGTGAATTTGACCTTAACAACGGTCAAAAACTTTTTAGATGAGAATTCTTACCACGAACTCAGTCTTCGTAAAATCGCTAACATGATTGGTTACGTGCCAAGCACATTGGTAAATGTTTTTGGTAATTATAATTTGTTGTTGCTTCATGTTGTCGCTCAAACTTTAGATGAGTTATCTCAAGAAGCACGCAAAGCGACTAATGACAGCAAAGACTCCCATCAAGCGCTTTTTGAACTCGCTTATTGCTACCACGATTTTGCTCAAAAACACCCATACCGTTGGCAGTTAGTGTTCGAACACAACATGAATGGAGCAGAACTTCCGGAATGGCATGCCAAACGTATCGATGGTATGACGGGAATGCTAGAGTCACTATTGGCTCAAATCGCACCACATCGTACTGAATCCGAAGTGATTCAAGCGAGTCGAGTCCTTTGGTCTGGCGTACATGGCATTACTTTACTCAGTGTTGATGATAAGTTTTTCTCTAGTGAACCGATTGATGGCAAAGAATTGATCAGTAATCTTCTTTCTAACTACCTCACGAACTGGTAACAAAGGATTATCCATGTCATCCGACAGACAGCCGTCCTTACTTACGCAGAGAAAGTTCCTGCCCTATTTCATTACTCAGTTTTTTGGCGCTTTCAACGACAATATTTTTAAAAACGTTTTGCTGTTGTTTGTCGCATTCGCTGGCTCCAGTGCACTACCTATTTCGAGCAATTTGTTCATCAACCTTGCGGCAGGCTTGTTCATTCTACCGTTCTTTCTGTTCTCTGCTTCCGCTGGCGTATTAGCCGACAAATATGAAAAGTCATGGTTTATTCGTAAGGTCAAACTATTTGAAATAGCCATCATGCTCTTGGGTGCCATCGGATTCATAACCGAAAGTTATGGTGTGCTTTTATTGCTACTGTTTTTAATGGGCACACAGTCAGCATTTTTTGGCCCAGTTAAATATGCCCTTTTGCCTCAAAAGTTAAATGCTAAAGAGTTAGTGCCCGGCAACGCTCTTGTTGAAGCTGGTACCTTTATCGCCATCCTTATTGGCACCTTAGGCGCTGGGATTATAGCCTCTGCAGACAACGCAAAATACCTCGCCGCATTTTGTGTCGTGATCTTCGCATTGTTAGGCTACTTGTCGAGCCGCTCAATCCCCTTTGCTGCAGCCAGCGCACCCAATCTCTCTTTTCGTTGGCAACCATACAAGCAAACCAAACACACGCTCTCTATCGCCAAATCCGATCGAGTTGTTTTTCAATGCATAATGGCAATAAGCTGGTTTTGGTTTTTAGGCGCCGCATATCTAACACAATTCCCGAATTTCACTAAGATTTACCTAAATGGCACCGAGAGTGCGGTGTCTTTCTTGCTCGCTCTATTTTCCATTGGTATCGCGCTAGGGTCGCTACTTTGCAATTGGATCTCAAACCATCGTATAGAAGTCGGTGTTGTGCCAATTGGTGCCTTTGGCATTACGGTATTTGGGTACCTAATGGCCACTTCCATTCCCAATGATCTACCTACTTTCCATAACTTTGTAGACTTCTTTAGATATGAGCCTTTTTGGCCATTATTTTTCTACCTATTGATGATTGGTGCTTCGGGCGGTTTGTTTATCGTGCCTCTTTACGCATTAATGCAGCATCGAGCAAAGGAAACCGAACGTGCTCAAGTCATCGCAGGGCTCAACATCTTTAACTCTCTGTTTATGGTCGGCAGCGCTGTCTTAGGTATTGTGTGCCTAAGTGTAATCAAGATGACAATTCCTCAACTGTTTGCATTGTTAGCCATTTTAAATTTCTTAGTCGCCGCTTACATCTTTTTGCAAATTCCTATTTTTGTAGTTCGCTTTGTCATGTGGATGCTTACGCACACCATCTATCGAGTTAAGCATAAGAATCTACACAACCTACCCGAGCATGGTGGGGCATTGATTGTATGTAATCATGTAAGCTACATGGATGCATTGCTACTTAGTGCCGTATGCCCAAGGTTGATTCGTTTTGTGATGGAGGAAGATTACGCCAACCTACCTCCATTAAGGCGCTTTTTACGTCGAACTGGGGTAATTCCAATTTCAGCGAGTAACAGAAGCTCTATCAGACGTGCATTTAACGATGTGGAAGCTGCGCTAAGCGAAGGTCATATCGTCTGTATTTTCCCTGAAGGAAGATTAACTTCAGATGGTGAAATGAATGAATTCATGCGCGGTATTGATATAATCCTACGTCGTAGTCCAGTACCTGTCATACCTGTTGCACTTAAAGGCTTATGGGGAAGCTATTTCAGCCGCGCAAAAGGTCGCGCATGCTGTGGCTTACCGACTCGATTTTGGTCAAAGCTAGAAATAGAGGCAGGACAACCGGTGCCACCAAACGAGGCAACGGCAAAAACAATGTTCGATAAAGTGCATCAACTTAGAGGCGACTGGCGATAAATACACTTGAACACATGTTTAGGATAACTGAACATGTGTTCAAATCATTAAGACAAACTGACCACACCCAGTGCGATATACTCTCCCTTTCATTCACAACAGCGAATAAAAACCTTGAATAGAAACTACCTCCTGTTTGGATTGGCGTTACTTTTTTGTCTAACCCCTCTTGCCTCCTCTCCCATTGCTCTAGTTATCGGTTTTCTACTCGCAAGTTTTGGTTTTGTGCCTTCCGAGCTGCCCATCGCTTCTTTTACTAAAAAGCTGCTGTCTTACTCGATTATTGGCTTAGGCTTTGGCATCAACTTCGAGCAAGCGCTTACAGTCACATCGGATGGTATCGGCCTGATCATCGCCACTATTACAGGCACACTGATCATGGGCACTCTCATTGCCAGGGTGCTTAAATTGGAGCGAGTAACCGCTTACTTAATCTCATCAGGTACTGCAATTTGTGGTGGTAGCGCAATTGCTGCTGTGGCACCGGCGATTAAAGCGAAAGACGAGCAGATTGGATTAGCACTGGCAACGGTATTTGTCCTGAACTCCATTGCACTCTTTGTGTTTCCTGTGATTGGACATGCTTTAGGGCTAGATCAACACACGTTTGGCACATGGGCTGCAATTGCCATTCATGACACATCTTCTGTTGTCGGGGCTGCCTCGGCCTATGGGGAAGAAGCGCTAACTACGGCAACAACATTGAAACTCGCGCGCGCTTTATGGATCATTCCTGTTGCTTTGATCAGTGCCGTCATCTTTTCAAGAGGCCAAAAAGAGTATGGAAAGAAAAAACTAGCTATCCCTTATTTCATTTTTTGGTACTGTGCAGCTATCGCGTTTAGCGACTTCTTTCCTCAATTTGAAATGATCTATCACGGCATTTTCATTGGAGCAAAGCAAGCGTTGGTTGTATGTCTGTTCTTGATAGGTTGTAGCATTTCAATTTCAAAACTAAAGTCTGCTGGAGCTAAGCCACTGTTGTTTGGTGTGACTCTGTGGGTGTTAATTTCGACCACTTCTCTAAGTTGGTTACTGTTTTAGATATTGGTGGTCTGCTTATCGCGTTGAGGGGACGGTATTTCCCGTTTGCTATTTTTGTATATAACGACCAACGCAATAGCGTTCAAAAATACCGTTAGCTCTGCAAGAGAGCGGGCTAGCCCTTCACTACTTATCGCGATACTAATTTGTAGTGCTACTGCCGCAATTAAAACTAGCTTTGCCATCCTGAACCTTATGCATTTTCTCTCCACGAAGAAGCATAATTATGATTCAGAGTTATAAGGATACGAAATTCTCTTTATGACTAATACATAGCAAAATTGACTAATGCTGAAGTGATGACAATAGCCACTCTTTCACGGCCTTACGTGAAATTTTGATCCCGCCTTTTAGTAGAGTTTGTGGCATTACATGGTATTCCACTGGCCATTTAAACTTCTCTAACTTTGATTGCAAGTGCTGGTCATACTCCGATTTGCTGCGCAATCCATTGGTCTGAATCACAGCTACTGGTCTATGACCAAACTCCGCGTCTTCGACTGGAACCACTATACTCTGCACTACACCATCAATTTGGTTCAAAGCGGCTTCAATCTCTTCACAATGGATATTCTCACCACCAGAGATAAACTGATTGTCGGCACGGCCGATTATCTTTAATTCATCACCTTGCCACTCGCCAAGATCTTTGCTGTCAAACCAGCCTTTCTCATCCAGAAATGGGGTAACATGTCCTTGATGGAAATACCCTGCCGCTAATGTCTTACCGCCAACAAAAATGCGTTGGTCAACTAATTTTATCTTACGGTGCTTCAATACATGTCCAGCATTACTGGTGCTGTCAATTCTCTTTGCGGTAACGGTAGAGGCCGCCTCCGTCATCCCATAACCTAACCATGTCTCAATGCCTTGCCCTGTTGCTCGTAGTGCCAACTCGTGATCAACGTGGCTGCCGCCCAGTAGCACATGTGTCAATGACAAATGTGCATCATCATCCAATAACCGTTTGAGCTGAGTCGCAACCAAAGAAGCGTGTGATACGCCCTGAACATCATCAACAAGTTTCCCTGAACCGACTTTTAGTGTTGCTCCGACATATAGCCAACGATAGACAATCGCTAATCCAGAGACGTGATACAGCGGAAGCGATAACAGCCAAGCATCTTGCTGAGTGAAAATGAACTCCTGCAACAAGCCCTCTGCAGACGCAAGATGCTGTCGATGTGTATGAACCACAGCTTTAGGCTCCTCTGTAGAGCCAGAAGTAAATACTACTGAAGCGAGCCGGTCATGATGATAGCTATCTTCAGTCAACGAATCACTCTCTTGCTGTGATACTACAGGCGGTGAAAGCAATGTTGCCTTGAGTTTTTGTATATCATGTTCAGAAAAGGTCGAAGCGCACTCCTGAGAAAACCAGATAAACCGAGTTTGATCAGGCCTGTAAAGTGCAGCAAGCTTACCCTGCAACTTATCTAGTGGTTGTTCCATGGTCAGCGCAGCGAGCGCGCCTAACTGTTTGGAGGCAAGATAAAACAACAGTGTTTCTACTTGGTTCTTGCCAACCAAAGTCAGCACATCCCCCCGAGTTACACCCAAGTCATTCAAATAGTGAGTGTATTGGTCAATACGCTTCGAGAGTTGTTGCCAGTTTAATACTTCTGTTGATGTCTTGAGTGCAATAGAAAAAGGGCTCGTTTGAGCCCAATATTTCCATGGTGCCTTCGCAATATTGTCTACGCAGAATGCCACACAATCTCCTGGTCTTTTAGAGGAAGAACGGGAAGTTCACACTTAGGCCAGCCCTGCTCTAGCTGAGCTTTGAATAAGCCAATCGTATCCAAACCTGGAACTTCATCAGGCAGCTGCCATTGGGCAAAGCGCGCTAATTGAGTTAAACCGAGACTGGATTCAATGCTCGAGCTAATCACTGCTTTCATCCCCAGTGACTTCGCTTTCTCTATCAGTGTAATACAAAAATCCACTGAACCAATGAGTGTGGGTTTGATGATGATCGTTTTCACACCAGTTAGATCTTCAAGACGGAAATCTTCACGACGAACCGCATCTTGCAATGTTTCATCCCAAGCGATAGCAATACCAGTATTAATCGCAAAAGAGAGACTATCGCCAGGAGAGCGGCACGGCTCTTCTAGAAACGTGATTCGTTGACGCAGAGACGGGGCAATGTACTTAGCGAACTGCTGCGCTTTTTCTGGTGTCCAAGCGCGATTGGCATCGAGTCGAAGCGTTAATTGAGGGATTGATTCAAGAAAAAGGTTCACAAGCATGCCATCGCGAATTGGCTCATAAAGTCCAACTTTCACCTTAGCGACTTTCTCACCTTCCATTTCGTTCAGCTTTGGAATGAGCTCATCTGGGTCGCCAGTGCATAGTGGCGCTGTTTGGTATTTACCTTGTTGTGGTAAACCACCAGCTAATTCAAGTTGTGCCATCGATAAACCAAACGCAACCGACGGGTACATATTGGCATAATCCACATCCAACTCTGCTACCCAACGCTCCGCCTGTTCTTGTAGCTGAACACCCGCATCTTCGGTGCTCTCTAAGCTAAAACCAGGAAGAGGAGCGACTTCTCCAAACCCTGTTTTACCATCTTCGGAAAGCGCAACAACATAACCAACACGCTCGGTTAGCTTGTTGTCACGTAGGATGACACCACTATCCATGAGCAAGCTATAACGATAAATTTTCGCTTCACGCATAATTCAAGTCCTATGTAATGCCGTATATTTGAGCGTTCTGACGAGCAATCCCACCAGCCTCCCAGAGGGGGAGGCGCTCAGGAAAAAAGGAACAGAGGAGCTAACACGCTCCTCATTTAGACGGATTATGGGTTGCGAGGGAATTTATCGAAGTCTGGACGACGTTTCTCGTTGAATGCGTTACGACCTTCTTGGCCTTCATCTGTCATGTAGAACATCATAGTCGCGTTACCCGCCAGTTCTTGCAGACCCGCTTGGCCATCACAGTCCGCGTTCAACGCAGCTTTCAAGCAACGCAATGCCATTGGGCTGTGTTGCAGAACTTCACGACACCAACGAACGGTTTCTTTCTCTAGATCCGCTAGTGGTACAACTGTGTTTACTAGGCCCATGTCTACCGCTTCTTGAGCATTGTAGAAACGACATAGGAACCAAATTTCGCGAGCTTTCTTTTGGCCTACGATACGAGCCATATAAGATGCGCCCCAACCGCCGTCAAATGAACCCACTTTAGGGCCTGTTTGACCAAATTGAGCGTTGTCAGCTGCAATTGTTAGATCACACATCATATGCAGTACATGACCACCGCCAACAGCCCAACCAGATACCGATGCGATCACTGGTTTTGGACAAGTACGAATATCGCGTTGGAAGTCCAATACGTTGAGGTGATGTGTGCCTTGGTCGTCTTTATAGCCGCCGTAGTCGCCACGGATCTTCTGGTCGCCGCCAGAACAGAATGCGTCTTCACCTAGACCTGTCAGAATGATCACGCCAACACCAGAGTCGTAACGCGCATCTGCCAACGCATCAATCATCTCTTTTACCGTTTGAGGACGAAACGCGTTACGCACTTGAGGACGCGCAATGGTGATTTTCGCGATACCATCTTCAGACTTATGGTAATGAATGTCCTCGTATTTCTCGCCGCAATCTTTCCATTGAACCGGAGCGTAAAGTTCTTCTTCAGAAATGCCTACTGTTTTAGCCATGGTGATTCCCATTGTTCTCGTTACTCTCACCAAAGTGAGACTGAATTATTTGCTTGGTATGTATCGCAAACTGTTTGGGCTGCTCTTGATGGACGTTATGACCAGCGCCTTCAACTTGTCGATACGCCAACCCGCTACGTTGTGCCAGTTGGCTAAATTTTTGGTCTTTCTCACCACACAAGTAATACACTGGTATGTTCTGCTTTTGCAGTGAGGGCAACAAATATGCCTGTTTGGCTAACGATGTCGCCATCAACATATTCGCCACCGCTGAGCCAAGATTATCACTTCGCTTCGCAATGAATGTTTGTCTTTGCTCATGGTTTAGTGAAGAAAACACCGCTTGTTGGTACCAATCGTTCAAAACACGTTCAAGTGGTTCAGTTTTGAAACGCATTGCCCAGCGAGCATCATTCTCTAATCTCACCTGTTTCTCTGACTCAGTTTGAAGCCCGAAGTTTCCCCCTTCAATAATCGCGCCTGCAATATTGAGCTCTGGAAAGCATTGATGGGCAATACCATGCATCGCAATGCGGCCGCCCATAGAGTATCCAATCAAAATAAGTGGTTGTTGTGAGGGAAATAATAAAGATAGTGTGGAACCAAGAAGTTTGCAGCAATCATTTAAATCGCAGCAAAAAATAGATTGGCTGCGTCCGTGACCAGGAAGGTCAACCGTAACACGCTCATATTCGGGTAATGCATTTAAACACGCGAGCCAATCGGCACCGCTACCGAGTAAGCCATGCAAAAACACCAAAGTGGGCAACGTTCTACTTTGGTGTTTTTCTAATACAGGGAAACGTTCAAAGTAAAGCATTCAGACTCTTATTAAATGCCTTGAGTGTCTCAGCTGCTTGGTTAGATGGGGTTTGAACCTCGACCAGCAACGTTCCTTGGCCGTGACATAAATGCTCTTTTACAGATGATTGGAATTGCTCCAGTGTAGAAACATGCAAATACGCCAAACCAAACTGCTTTGCCGCGTGTTCAAACTGATAACCATGAGGCATTTGATAATATGTCGTCCTGCGCTCTGGTGGTACTGGCAACATATCAAAAATCGCACCGCCGTCATTATTGGTAACAACAAGTACCGCCGGCAGTTTATTGTGAGAAAATAGCGCCAGAGAATTGAGATCATAAAGTGCTGCTGTGTCACCGATATACATCAGTAACGGATTACCTCTTGCCCGTTGCACGCCTGATGCTGCAGCAAACAAACCGTCAATCCCTGACGCGCCTCGATTAGTGAAAACCTCTACACCATCCAATTTTCCGTACATATCGACAAGCCGAACAAACAAGCTATTACCCAAGAAAACATCTACGTTCTTTGTGCGCTCGTTGATGTCTGCTGCCAACGCAATTTCGTCAATGGCAGACGCTGAATCAGATAGGAAGGCTTCTTCGATACGTTGATGAACTCGCTTAACGTCATTCGCTAACCTATCAGCCCACCCAGCAAATATTGACTTCTCAAAACTAATGCGAGAAACCCACGTTTTAGGAGGCTCAACCCAGTGCATTTGCGCCAGATGATTTTGGTTATTCCGGTCCATACAAGGTGAGACATACCAATACTGAACGTCTTTACTTTGTTGATTTTTCGATACTTGTTTATCAATCCATTGGTTCAAACGTTTGGAGATGATTCGGCTACCAAATTGGATAATAAGTTCACAAGATTCAAGCTCGTTTGCAAACTCGGGAAGTTGAAGCCATACATCGTAATACGCCCAATCCGAACTGAGGCCACTTTGCGGGTCTGCAAGTACTGGCCATCCCATCTTTTGTGCAAATGCCTGCGCCGAACGCGCTTGTTCAAGCGGTAAGCTGCCAATCACAACCAAGCCTTTTTTGTCCGAAAAAGGCGGGATGTTCGCCTGTGACAAATGGCTAAAACGCTGAGTATAAGTGCCGCTTCCTTTTCGCCATCCGGCGACCGAATCTAAGTAGGTTTGATAATCCGCTTTTGCGCCGTTGGAATACAAAGGCTCTGGAAATGCACAATTAATATGAACAGCACTACCCTGCAATTGCTGAGTAAACATCACTTCGTCAACAGAGGTCAGCAACCAGTTAAGCGACGTTGCTAAATTTGGGCTTGGTAAATTCAAACTGGCCGAAACATGATGTGAAAAAATACCCAATTGATTTATCGCTTGGTTTGCACCACAGCCGACAAGTTCTACTGGACGATCTGCTGTCAGCAGCACCAGTTTTTCACCAGTAAGTTTGGCTTCGGCAACCGACGGTAATAGGTTCGCCACTGCCGTACCAGAGGTAACGATAATTGCCACTGGCTCCTGAGTAGCTTTCGCTAAACCAAGAGCCATAAAGCCCAGTCCACGCTCATCAAAATGAGTATGAATGGAAAAGTCGGACTGTTCTGCCGCTTCTAAAGTTAAAGGAGTAGAACGAGATCCGGGAGCGATACAAACATGCTTAACGCCAAATCGCTGAAGCTCAATCAATATGGTTTCTGACCAAACTCGATTGAGCACCGCTTGGTCATGACTCATGATGCGACTCCCAATGGCGGATGATCAGAAATCAGCGTAAGTAACGTCGACATTTTCTTATCAAGTTCTGCCCACTCATGTTCTGCCACAGAACCAGGCACAATCCCTGCGCCCGCAAACAGTTGTACTTGATCACCGAGCACAAGCGCGCTTCTGATTGCGACACAAAACTCTGCTCGTTCATGGCTTATATAACCCATTGACCCCGCGTACCAGCCGCGTGCAAAGGGCTCATTATCAAGAATAAACTGCATGGACTCTTGTCGGGGTAAGCCAGCAACCGCCGCTGTTGGCTGAAGCGCCGATAACAACTGAACACCATTTATCCCCGCTCTTAGACTAGCGTGAATATTTCGCTTAAGGTGCTGCACTTTTCGTAGTCTGACCAAACTCGGTTCAGCTTCCACTTCAACCATTTCAGAATGCGGTAATAGACGATCAATGATGTCGTCCACCACATACTGGTTTTCGTTGAGGTTCTTTTGGTCTTGGGATAACCAATTCGCCAACTCCATATCTTGAGTGGCATTGTCTCCCCGACCAATCGTACCTGCTAACGCTTCGGTATGTAGCTCATGCCCTACGCGAGAATACAAACGTTCTGGCGTAGACCCCATAAAACTGTGCTTACTGTCTAAGCTCAGCATGAAATGGAAGCTATGATGGTTATTTAAGTAACTTGCTTTAAGTAGCTGTGCAGCACTTAATGTGTTATCAAGCTGCACGGTAGAGCGACGCGCTAAAACCACTTTCTTAAAATCATCATTCTCTATACCAGTCAGAACCTTATGAACTAACTCATTCCATTGAGGCTGACTTGGCGTGTGAACAATAGAGCGGATGTGAGACGAAATTGGAGCTAAGGCCGCGACCTCACAAACCAGTTTATTCAACCCAGCTAGAGTTCGCGCTTTGTCTTCTGAAATATTAACTGCGAGAGACCACTGTTGGTCAAAACGAATTAACTCAATTTGAGGCAAAAAGAAAAAAGAAGGCATACAGCGACGATTCTTCTCATGCTGTCCATCAAAAGAGCGCCCGCCCCAGACTCTTTGCCCTTCACCTAGAATGGTATAAGCAGGACCTGGCTCAACAAAAGCGTGCAATTGCCCTAGTGCAACGACCTCTTCACGTGTATCGCGGGACTGCCAATAAAACTTAGGGAAAAGTGGTTGTGCATCAAGCCAATCAATAAATGAGAAATTAGGTTTCTCGCTAAGGGGCTCGACCAGACGTGTTTGATTGCCTTCCGATTGCTGAACTCGCTCGATAATTCTCTTTACGGCTTGATGGAACTGTGACAAATCAACCTCGTTGTATGTGAGGATAAATGGTAACTGACGGCTACTCTAAGTTTAGACCCAAAGCAAATCAAGGTCGTATGCGATCTTTTGCGAAATCCTGTGATAGCAAGCGAGCAAAACTTAACCAGCAGACAGATTATTTACAGATATATATTCTAATAAAAAACAAATTATTGTATTTTAATAAAGAAATTAACGAATTTTTAGGAATTAAACAATGCAAAATATCGGGATGTCGTCAAAACTCGACAATGTCTGCTACGACATTAGGGGTCCTGTACTCAAACATGCTAAGCGCATGGAGGAAGAAGGGCATAAAATCCTAAAGCTAAACATTGGTAACCCTGCCCCATTTGGTTTTGACGCCCCTGATGAGATTTTAGTCGACGTGATTCGTAATCTGCCGACTTCTCAAGGCTATTGTGATTCCAAAGGTATTTACTCTGCTCGTAAAGCTGTGGTCCAACACTATCAGCGTAAAGGTATACGCTCGCTAGATGTCGAAGATGTGTATGTAGGTAACGGCGTGTCTGAGTTGATCGTAATGGCCATGCAAGCGCTATTAAACAATGGCGACGAAATGCTGATCCCAGCACCAGACTATCCGTTATGGACAGCTTCAGTTGCACTATCTGGTGGTAAGCCGGTTCATTATCTATGTGATGAAGAGGCTGACTGGTACCCAGACCTTGAAGACATCAAAAAGAAAATCACACCAAAGACACGTGGCATTGTTCTGATCAACCCGAACAACCCGACAGGTGCGGTATACAGCCGTGACTTCCTACTTGAAGTGATTGAGATAGCACGCAAGCACAAACTGATCATTTTCGCAGATGAGATCTACGACAAAGTGTTGTACGACGGTGCAACACATACCTCAGTCGCCACACTCACTGAAGACGTGCTAGTCATGACATTCAATGGCCTTTCAAAAGCCTACCGTGTTTGTGGTTTCCGTGGTGGCTGGATGTTCCTAACGGGGCCTAAACATCTGGCTCAAGGGTACGTGAATGGCTTGGAGCTGCTTTCATCAATGCGTTTATGTGCAAACGTACCAATGCAACATGCCATTCAAACCGCGTTAGGTGGATACCAGAGTATCAATGAACTGATTTTACCTGGCGGACGCTTATTAGAGCAGCGCAACCGAGCGTATGAATTGATCAATCAGATTCCTGGTGTTTCTTGTGTCAAACCTAAGGGTGCGATGTACCTCTTCCCGAAAATCGACACTAAAATGTACAACATCAAGAACGATCAGCAGATGGTTTTAGATTTCTTAAAACAAGAGAAGGTCTTACTGGTGCAAGGTTCCGGTTTTAACTGGCCAAAACCAGACCACTTCCGCATCGTGACACTACCGCACGTTGAAGATCTAGAAATCGCCATTGGACGTTTTGAAAGATTCCTATCAACCTACAGCCAGTAATGAATCACTGGTAGTAATTAGTGCTGATCTCTCATATGCTTAGAGGAACTCCTAGTGAGTTCCTTTTTTACACCAGAAACGGAGAAAGCCATGAAAGAAAGCCATTTTTTCGCCCACCTGGCTCGAATGAAGCTGATCCAACGCTGGCCTTTAATGCGGTCCGTCTCACCAGAAAACGTTTCAGAGCATAGCTTACAAGTTGCTTTTGTCGCTCATGCCCTTGCCCTCATTAAAAACAAAAAGTTCGGCGGCAACCTTAATCCAGAACGCATCGCTATTCTTGCCATGTACCATGACTCCAGCGAAGTATTAACGGGTGATCTTCCAACTCCAGTGAAGTATTACAATCCTGAAATTGCCAAAGAATATAAGAAGATAGAATCGGCAGCGGAACAAAAATTACTCTCCATGTTACCGGAAGAGTTCCAAGATGATTTTGCCCCCTATCTTCTTTCTCACTCTGCACACGAAGAGGACGCAAAAATCGTTAAGCAAGCCGATTCCATCTGTGCCTATTTAAAATGTCTTGAAGAACTAAGCGCCGGTAACCATGAGTTCGCTCTGGCAAAAAAACGCTTAGACGTCACTTTGCAAGAACGCAAAACGCCTGAAATGGATTACTTTCTCAATACCTTTGCCCCAAGTTTCGAATTATCGTTAGATGAAATCAGTTAGCTTACGGAGATAATCGTGTCGTTTGAATTACACCCGCAATGGCAAGAGCGCCATGATGATGAGCATAAAATCCGTCGAGACGACCATCGGAGCCCGTACCAACGAGACCGAGCACGCATTCTTCACTCGGCTGCATTTCGACGCCTACAAGCAAAAACCCAAGTACACGGCAATAGCTTGGAAGACTTTCACCGCAGTCGGTTAACACACTCCTTAGAAGCGTCGCAACTCGGGACCGGTATCGTCGCCCAGTTAAAGAAAAAACAACCAGAGTTCCGTGAACTATTACCATCAGACAGCTTAATTGATTCATTATGTTTGGCTCACGACATCGGGCATCCTCCATACGGTCATGGGGGAGAAGTCGCTCTAAACTACGTAATGCGCGAACATGGCGGCTTCGAGGGGAACGCCCAAACCTTTCGTATCGTCACTAAGTTAGAGCCTTATACCGAGCATTTCGGAATGAATTTATCACGCCGCACGCTGTTTGGTTTGATTAAGTACCCTGCCCTCATTAGTCAAACACGCTCCGTCAAGTTGCCTCAACCAGCCGAGCATCAACGTAAACTAAAAGCAAAAGATTGGAGCCCAGCTAAAGGCATTTATGATTGTGATAAAGACTTATTTGATTGGGTAATTGCACCGCTTTCTGACAACGACAAGGCATTGCTTAGTCTGATGCGTTCAACGCCAGAATCGGAGTTTGAGCACAGTAAAACGCGTTTTAAATCAATCGACTGCTCAATCATGGAGCTAGCAGATGATATCGCCTACGGTGTTCATGATTTAGAAGATGCAATCGTACTTGGTATGGTGACACGTCAGCAATGGCAAGAAGGCGCAGCAAGTCAATTAGCGGACTGTGGCGACCCGTGGTTTGAAGCTCATATCGATTCCATCGGACAGATGCTATTTAGCGGTAAGCACCATGAGCGGAAAGATGCTATCGGTGGTATGGTTAACGCGCTACTGACCAGCATTTCAATCAAAACGGTGGATGAGCCGTTTAATAACCCGTTACTGTCTTGGAATGCGTGTTTAGAACCACAGATGGCACGTGCACTTGACGTACTCAAGCACTTTGTCAGCACCTTCGTTATCCAAGTCCCGCAGGTCCAGATCGTTGAGTATAAGGGTCAGCAAATTATTATGGATATTTTTGAAGCGTTAACAGCAGACCCAGAGCGATTACTACCCGTTCATACAAGAGATCTGTGGTGTCAGGCGAAGAGCGAGAGCAATAAAATGAGGGTCATCGCCGATTATATTTCTGCAATGACCGATGGTCACGCGCAAAAGCTACACCGCCAACTTTTCTCTTCCATCGTTCTTTAGTAACACTCAACCTTTCAAGTAATTCTTTTCAAAAACGCCCGGAGGCATCTGGGCGATTTGGAATTCGATCATCTTTTCAAACGCACGCATCAGCGGTGTAAAGTCTCGCTCGGGTTCAAGCAAGCGAAGCGAATGATAACCAGCCTCGACTGTCGATAAGCTATTCTCAGAGGGCGCCTTACGAATGGTGTAGTGCCCTTGTAGTTGCTTAGGCAACTGCACGGTTGGGAGTGGATGTAAGTTGCTTGAGAGTTGCCACATTTTGTACGCTTTTTTCCACGTACCATCGAGCAAAATCAAACGTATTTTCTTAGATACACTATGACTCGCTTGAGTGATTTCAGAAATGCATCGTGACTCTTCTGATGGGTAAAGAACAAAATGTTGATATGACTCATCCGCTAATAAGTGATTTAAGGCATCATCACAAGAAAAGTCCTCTCCTATCAAACAAATACAGTTATCTAAACTCAAATTGAGAATCCGTGCCGTACCAAGCGGACGATGTTCTTCACTCGTGTGCTGAAGAATGATAAGTTCTACCTCGCTTGCCAGCGGTACAATCCATTGGCAAATACACGCTTTTTGCGATTTTCCACAACGAGAACAATAACGAGACATAGAGTGAACCTTTATACCTTGCTGAGTATTATCAGCGTGATCTGTTTGATACTTCAATTTGAACCAATGGCAAGCCTAACCGAGTGGCACAGCTACAATATACGCCATGGTGAATGGTGGCGAATCGTAACAGGAAATCTCACACATACCAACTTTGCGCACTTAGGAATGAACCTCGCCGGATTGTGGATCATTACTTTTATTTTTCGCCCAAGCACTCGTAACTTCCTTATCGTTTTTTCAATCTTATGTGCATGTGTTGGTGCGCTGAATTTGTTTACCAACATGTCGGTATACGTGGGTTTATCCGGCGTATTACACGGATTGTTTGGATTTTGGGCGCTCAGAGAAGTCTTTGAAAGCAGAAGAAGCAGTGTGTTGTTAGTTGGAGGACTAATCGCCAAAGTAGCATGGGAGCAGGTCTATGGCCCATCCAGCAGTACTGCTGAGCTTATCGGTGCAAACGTTGCTATTGATGCTCATATGTTTGGCGCACTCGGTGGGTTAGTAATGGCTTTACTGGAAAAAGGCCTTCGCCGTCGTTTATTCGGATAAAAAATCCCGAACCACGAAAGAGGGGCTGGTTCGGGAAAGCAGTAATAGGGAAACAGATATTGTTCTGAATTCAGACTCAATATCTGCAATACATCAAGCTACAGTAAAATGCGGTCTTCGTTTTTCTTAACTGTCGCTTCACCTATGCCTTTTACGCTCTTCAAATCTGCTGCCGTTTTAAAAGGGCCATGTTCCTCGCGGTAGTCCACTATACTCTGCGCTTTCTTCTCACCTATACCTTTCAACATGGTCGCAATTTCTTCAGCAGTGGCCGTGTTGATATTTACAGTAATTTCAATTCCTTCATATTTGTCAGTGGCTGAATCCGCAGCCATGCTAAAAGGTGCAAAAACAAATAAGCACAATGTCAAAATCCATTTCATATTGAACATACAATCTCCAAAATAGTAGGCTAAAAACAGTCGTCGAGAGCGAGTCACTATCAAGTTTGCAATGGAAAGCAATATGGTTATGCATTTAACAAACTGAGATGACCCGAAATTCACAACGGCCGCTATCACTTAAACGCGCACTAATTTAAGTAATGCCTATTGATGATTGAAGTTCATAAAGACAAAAATAAAACGGACCGCTTATGCGGTCCGTTTTATTCAACATACAAATTACACTAATTGTGCTTAGTTGCTCACAACAAAGTACTCAATGTCAGTATTTGCACGCAGTACGGCTAGTACAGATGATAAATCTTGCTGAGAAGATGCACGCTGCATTTGCATCGCAACTTGATCTTCTAACTCACTATCTAGCTCTGCGTTTACAGCGTCAAGCTCGATGATAATGATGTTACCTTCAAGATCTTTAGACTGACCGTATACTGGTTTACCATCGACTGGTTTTGCCATCGCGAATACCGTTGTTGCTAACGGAGAACGACGATCTACTGTCTCTTGTTCACCAAAGGCAAGATTGTTTTCAGCAAGCACGTTCGTCTTACCTTCTTTCAATGCCGCAACGACTTGTGTTCCAAGTTCCATCGCTTCTTGCTCACCTTTAACACGAGATAGCTCTGCAACAACCTGATCTTTCACTTCTTCTAGTGGAAGAACTGTCTCGTCAAGCTCATCTTCAACACGAACAACGATAATATGCTCAGGCGCAACTTCGATAGCTTCAGAGTTTAGGCCATCTTCTTTAACTTCAGGACTTAGGATAGCTTGCATTACCGCAGGGCTACGAAGCACTTCAGGTGCATCAACCTGAGAAATAAAGTCCGTTGTCTTCACTTCTTGGTTAACCGCTTGAGAAGCATCATACAATGAGTCTGGGTATTCAAACGCTACGCGCTCAAGCTCATTTTGCAACTCGTAGAATTGATCGATCGCTTGTTGGTCGACCATCTCTTGTTTGATTTCAGCAGCGACTTCTTCAAATGGCTTCGCCACAGAATCTTTTAGCTCTTCAAGCTTGATAATGTGATAGCCAAAGTCCGACTTTACTAGACCCGACGTATCGCCAGGATTCTTCAGTGCGAATGCCGCTTCTTCAAAAGCAGGGTCCATCACATCACGCTCAATCCAACCTAGGTCACCACCGTTTTCAGCGCTGCCAAAATCGTCAGATTTCTCTTGAGCAAGCGTCGCAAAATCTGCACCCGCGTTTAGCTCATCTAGGATAGCTTGCGCTTTTGCTTCATCGTCCCCTTCTACAAGAATGTGAGCGACACGTCGTTGCTCTTCTGAAGAGTATTTGTTTAAGTGCTCGTCGTAGTACTTTTTCACCTCAGCATCAGAAACATTAACTTGTTCCTTTAGCGCTTCAGCTGACAGTTCGATGTAAGAGACTTTAACCTGCTCTGGGCGTGTAAAGTTGTCTGGGTTTGCTTTGTAGTACTCTTGAATTTCTTCGTCGGTCAATTCAATATTTTTCGCAAACTCCGCTAAGTCGATCTGAATCGTGCGAATATCACGAGTTTGAGTGAACAGCTTGCCTTCTGCTTGTACTTCACCCGGCAGAATAAATTCACTGTTTTGTAGCGCATTCAGCAGTTGCTCACGAACCAATTCACGACGCATGTACTCAGCAAAAGAGTCTGGCGAAAAGCCTGCACGACGCAAAGAAGCTTGATAGATCTCTTGATCAAACTGACCATTAGATTGGAACTGAGGCATGTCTAGAATCATGCTACGCACTTGAGTGTCGCTGATTCGCAGACCCAAAGCTTCAGCTTGTTGGTCAAGCAACACGTCATTGATCATTCGATCTAAAACGGATTTGCGGAAAGATTCAACATATGCAGGGTCAGCCAGCATTTGAGAGAAGTAGTCACCCAACTGAGCTTGCATACGGTTACGCTCATTTTGGTATGCCATCTCGAACTCACCACGAGGAATCTCAGTGTTACCGACTTTCGCTGCAGAGTTGTTGCTACCACCAACGATGTAGCTACCTACACCTGCAAATACGAAAGACAGGATGATAAGTCCAAGGATAATTTTGACCGCGATGCTATTCACGCCTTCGCGTAGTCGATCCATCATAATTTAACTGCTCTCCACAATTGAAGCCTACTGCTTCTATCTAATAGAAATAATGGCGCAATAATATCAGAAAAAGAAATGCGCATCAGTATGATGCGCATAATTTAAGAAAGTTCGGCTCGAAGTTTGTAAATTTTTGTTCGAAACTTATTGTTTGAGCAAAAGTTAAGCAAATGGCCGGTTACAGAAATAACGCCGTGATTAGTTACAAGCGTCTTTCAGTGCTTTACCAGCTTTGAAAGCTGGTACTTTTGCTTCTGCGATTTGGATTTCTTCACCAGTTTTTGGGTTACGACCAGTACGTGCAGCACGAGTACGAACGCTGAATGTACCAAAGCCAACTAGAGCGACTTGATCACCAGATTGAAGAGTTCCGCTTACTGCTTCGATGAATGCATCTAGAGCACGACCCGCTGACGCTTTAGAAATATCTGCATTTTCTGCGATTTGTTCTACTAACTGAGTTTTATTCACTGTAATTTCCCCTTTGTGTCATCTGTGATTATTTTTGTGATGACTTTCGTTCCATTGTTAAGAAAATATGCTCCACCCCTTATTCATCAAGGGCTGGCAGCTATCGAAACTAACTTAGCGCCCAAAAAAAACGCTGACAAGCCTTTTTGGGCTTATCAGCGTAAACTTTTACTTATTTTTGCTACACATCACTATTTTTGAGACTCAAACTCAACGCCCGTCGGGTCTCGCTCTAGTGCGACTTTCAGTACTTCATCAATCCACTGTACAGGGATAACTTCCAGATCCGCGATAACATTATCAGGAATCTCTTCCAAATCACGCTCGTTATCTTTTGGAATTAGCACTGTCTTAATGCCACCACGGTGTGCCGCAAGTAACTTCTCTTTTAGGCCGCCGATAGGTAGAACCTCACCACGCAGTGTGATTTCACCCGTCATCGCTACTTCTGCTTTCACAGGGTTGCCTGTTAGAGAAGAAACCAATGCTGTACACATTGCTGTACCCGCACTTGGGCCATCTTTTGGTGTCGCGCCTTCCGGGACGTGTACGTGAATATCTTTCTTCTCGTAGAAGTCAGTATTGATACCTAGCTTTTCTGCACGAGAGCGAACCACTGTCATTGCTGCTTGGATAGACTCTTGCATCACATCACCAAGAGAACCCGTTTGTGTCAGCTTACCTTTACCTGGCATTGATTGAGTTTCAATCGTTAATAGATCGCCACCCACTTCGGTCCAAGCTAGGCCAGTTACTTGACCAATTCGGTTACTTTCATCCGCTTTACCGTAATCGAAACGTTGAACACCTAAGTACTCTTTTAGGTTGTCCATCGTTACCGTTACTGACTTGATGTCCTTATCCAGCAAGATGTTCTTCACCGCTTTACGGCAGATCTTAGAAATCTCACGCTCTAAGTTACGGACACCCGCTTCACGCGTGTAGTAACGAATGATGCCAATAATCGCAGAATCTTCAATGACGATCTCATCCGCTTTCAAGCCATTACGCTTCACTTGTTTATCAACAAGGTGACGTTTTGCAATGTTCAGCTTCTCGTCTTCGGTGTAACCAGATAAACGAATAACTTCCATACGGTCTAACAATGGACCCGGGATGTTCATCGAGTTCGATGTCGCAACAAACATAACGTCAGAGAGATCGTAATCCACTTCTAGGTAGTGATCGTTGAACGAGTTATTCTGTTCAGGATCAAGTACTTCTAGTAGAGCCGATGCCGGATCACCACGCATATCGGAAGACATTTTGTCGATTTCGTCCAATAAGAACAGCGGGTTCTTCACACCAACCTTCGACATCTTCTGGATCAATTTGCCTGGTAATGAGCCGATATAAGTACGACGGTGACCACGAATTTCCGCTTCATCACGCACACCACCCAACGCCATACGAACATACTTACGGCCTGTAGCTGAAGCAATTGAACGACCAAGAGACGTTTTACCTACACCAGGAGGACCAACAAGACAAAGGATAGGACCTTTTAGCTTGTTGATACGGTTTTGAACCGCCAGGTATTCAAGGATACGTTCTTTGACGCGTTCTAGACCGTAGTGATCTTCATTAAGAACCTCTTCTGCTTTCGCTAAGTTTTTCTTAACTTTTGAGCGCTTAGCCCAAGGAACGCTGACCATCCAATCGATGTAGCTACGAACCACTGTTGCTTCAGCAGACATTGGAGACATCATCTTAAGCTTTTGCAGCTCTTGCTCTGTCTTTTCACGTGCCTCTTGAGGCATTTTTGATTCGTCAATCTTCTTCTGTAGCGTTTCGAACTCGTCTGGTGCGTCTTCCATCTCACCAAGTTCTTTCTGAATCGCTTTCATTTGCTCATTCAGATAATACTCACGCTGAGATTTTTCCATTTGCTTTTTAACGCGACCACGAATTCGTTTTTCAACTTGCAGCAAGTCGATCTCTGATTCCATCTGGCCCATCAGGAATTCCAGACGCTCAGTGACGTCAACAATTTCAAGCACTTGCTGCTTATCCACCAACTTTAACGGCATATGAGCCGCAATGGTATCCGCTAAGCGTGCGGCTTCGTCGATACCATTAAGTGACGTTAGCACTTCTGGTGGAATCTTCTTGTTTAGCTTAATGAACCCTTCAAACTGATTAATCGCGCTGCGAACAATCACTTCTTGCTCACGCTCATCCAATTCTGGCGTAACAACAAATTCAGCTTCCGCTAGGAAAAAGTCACTCTCTTTAAAGTGATTGATTTTTGCTCGCTGCTGGCCTTCGACCAATACTTTTACTGTGCCATCCGGAAGCTTCAAGAGCTGGAGAATGGTGGCTACCGTACCTACGTCAAATAGGTCGTCAACCGTAGGCTCGTCAGTATCCGCTTGCTTTTGTGCCACAAGAAGAACTTGTTTGTTGGTTTCCATCGCCGTTTCTAGACAGCTAATCGATTTCTCACGACCAACAAACAATGGAATAACCATGTGTGGGTAGACCACTACGTCACGTAGAGGTAGTACCGGGATCTCGATACGCTCGGAACGTTCCAAGTTCATATAATTCTCTCTTCCGCTTTCACGTTTAACGTATTACTTAAGGCAGTATATGGGGGCTAATTGTTTGGATTCAATAAGAGAAATAAAAAAAGGAGGTAATTACTTACCTCCTTTTTCATTATGGCTGAATTTACTCTGCTCCAGCTGCCTGATTGTCTGCGTTACTGTAAATAAGCAGTGGCTCTGACTCGCCATTAATGACGGACTCATCAATCACGACTTTACTAACGTCTGTTGCAGATGGTAATTCGTACATGGTTTCAAGTAGCACGCCTTCAAGAATCGAGCGTAAGCCACGAGCACCTGTTTTACGCTCCATTGCTTTTTTCGCGATAGCGCGCAGCGCATCTTCACGGAATTCAAGTTCGGCGTTTTCTAGCTCAAACAATGCTGCATATTGCTTGGTCAGTGCGTTCTTCGGTTCACATAGGATCTGAATCAACGCTTCTTCATCAAGCTCAGTCAGTGTTGTTGTTACAGGTAGACGACCAATGAATTCTGGAATGAGGCCGTACTTCACTAAGTCTTCAGGTTCAACTTGAGTAAATAGCTCACCTACCGTCTTCGATTCATTCTTCGAACGAACTTCAGCACCAAAGCCAATACCTGTACCTGTTGCAACACGCTGCTCAATCACCTTGTCTAAGCCAGCAAAAGCACCACCACAAATGAACAGGATCTTAGATGTGTCCACTTGTAGGAATTCTTGCTGAGGATGCTTACGACCACCTTGAGGTGGAACCGATGCAACCGTACCTTCGATAAGTTTTAGTAGCGCCTGCTGAACACCTTCACCAGATACGTCACGCGTAATAGATGGGTTTTCAGCTTTGCGTGAAATCTTATCAATTTCATCAATGTAAACGATGCCGCGTTCCGCTTTAGCTACATCGTAATCACATTTTTGCAGAAGCTTTTGGATGATGTTTTCAACGTCTTCACCTACGTAACCGGCTTCGGTTAGTGTCGTCGCGTCTGCCATTGTAAATGGCACATCCAAGAATCGAGCTAATGTCTCCGCAAGTAGTGTTTTACCGCTACCTGTAGGACCAATTAGAAGGATGTTACTCTTACCAAGCTCCACACCTTCGCTCGTTGTATCACCATTGCGTAAACGCTTGTAGTGGTTATATACCGCAACTGCGAGCACTTTTTTCGCGTAATCTTGCCCGATCACATAGTCATCAAGGTGTTCACGGATCTGTTTTGGCGTTGGTAACGCTTCAGATTCTTTCTTAGGGAGAACATCCTTGATTTCTTCGCGAATAATATCGTTACATAAGTCGACACACTCGTCGCAAATGTACACTGACGGACCTGCGATTAGCTTGCGAACTTCGTGCTGACTTTTGCCGCAGAAAGAACAGTACAGCAATTTACCGCTGCCACTTTCTTTGCTTTTATCTGTCATTCGCTAACCTCTTAGCCTTTACTCTTCATGAATGAGTGTATATCAATTTTTGCCAAAATGCGCTGGCAAATTACTCGCCACGGTGGCTTAACACTGCATCCACGATACCGTATTCCACAGCCTGCTCTGATGACATGAAGTTATCACGATCAGTATCGCGCTCAATGACTTCAAGAGGTTGGCCTGTATGTTCTGCTAACAACTTGTTTAGCTTCTGTTTAATCGTCAGGATTTCCTGAGCATGGATTTGGATATCAGAAGCTTGACCCTGGAAACCACCCAATGGTTGGTGGATCATTACACGAGAGTTAGGCAGTACGTAACGCTTACCTGGCGCACCACCTGCAAGCAGGAAGGCACCCATTGAACATGCTTGACCCATACATACTGTGCTCACATTTGGCTTAATGAACTGCATGGTGTCGTAAATAGACATACCTGCTGTTACGCTGCCGCCTGGTGAGTTGATGTATAGGAAAATATCTTTATCTGGATTTTCAGATTCTAGGAAAAGTAGCTGAGCCACGACAAGGTTTGCCATGTGGTCTTCCACTTGACCCGTTAAAAAAATCACGCGCTCTTTCAGCAGACGTGAGTAGATGTCGTAAGAGCGTTCGCCTCGGGAAGTTTGTTCAACCACCATTGGTACTAGCGCGTCCATAATTGGCGACATTGCATTTTTTTCTTGGTAGCTCATATTCTTATGTCCCTAAAATAAATGGCCCGGATGATGACTATCATACGGACCATTGTTAGCAGAATAGTTAACGTTAAGTCAACCTTCTACGCAAGATATTGCTTATTAAGCAGCAGGTTGTTGTTGGTTAAGTAGCTCGTTGAAGCCTACTTCTTTCTCAGAAACCTGTGCTTTAGCGATGATCGCGTCGATTGCTTGCTCTTCTAGAGCTACGTTGCGCATGTTGTTCATCATTTCTTCGTTTTGCTCGTAGTAAGCAATAACTTCTGATGGATCTTCGTATGCAGTAGCCATTTCTTCGATTAGCGCTTTAACTTTCTCGTCGTCCGCTTTTAGCTCTTCAGATTTGATTACTTCACCTAGTAGAAGACCAACAACTACGCGACGTTTAGCTTGTTCTTCGAACAGTTCACGTGGAAGCTGAGCAGCAGCTTCTGGGTTACCACCGAAGCGTTGTGCAGCTTGTTGACGTAGAACTTGGATTTCTTGCTCGATAAGCGCTGATGGTACGTTGATGTCGTTTTGCTCAACTAGACCGTCAATCGCTTGCTCTTTGATGCGGTTCTTAACAGCTTGCTTAAGTTCGCGTTCCATGTTCTTACGAACTTCAGCTTTAAGTGCTTCAACACCACCTTCAACAACACCGAACTTAGCAACGAACTCGTCGTTTAGTTCTGGTAGTTCACGAGCTTCAACTTTGTTCACTTTGATTGCGAACTTAGCTGCTTTACCTTTTAGGTTTTCAGCGTGGTAATCTTCTGGGAAAGTCACGTCGATGTCGAATTCCATACCAGCAGTTTTACCTGCGATACCGTCTTCGAAACCAGGGATCATGCGACCAGCACCCATTTCTAGAGGGAAGTTCTCAGCTTTACCACCTTCGAACTCTTCACCGTCGATAGAACCAACGAAGTCGATGCTTACGCGTTTGCCATCTTCTGCTGCTTCTTCAACTTCAACCCAAGTTGCTTGTTGCTTACGTAGAGTATCGATCATCTCTTCTACGTCTGCATCTTTAACTTCTGTTAGTGGTTTTTCAACAGTGATGCTCTCTAGGCCTTTAAGCTCAACTTCTGGGTAAACTTCAAAAGTTGCAGTGAAAACTAGGTCTGAACCTTCTTTGTTCTCTACAGGAGCAAAAGTTGGAGCGCCAGCTGGGTTGATTTTCTCTTTAACGATAGCTTCGATGAAGTGGCGTTGCATTACTTCACCAAGAACGTCTTGACGTACTGCTTTGCCGTACATCTTAGCAACCATTTTTAGAGGCACTTTACCCTTACGGAAACCATCGAAACGACGGTTTTTAGCGATGTTGCGTAGTTCAGCTGTTACAGCGTCTTCGATGTTTGCAGCTGGAACAGTAATGTTTAGACGGCGCTCTAGGCCCTCTAGCGTTTCAACAGTAACTTGCATTATATATAAACCTCTAAAGTGGCTCGGTTTTCCGAGCGTATGAGCGAAACTCAGAGGAGCTTACGCTTCATCCTTGTGTAGTGTTCTGTCCGAACACCTAATTTAAAATCGAGTATCGATACTGGTTGTCAGTACCGGACTAATCAGTGATATCTTCGATAAAATAACCAAAGGTATCTCCTATTAGCCTCAGGACAGAATTTTTAGACGCGACATTCTAGCGATCTGTCGCAACCCTGTCGAGCCAATAGCCACTATGTGGACATTGTCTGCGCTAAATTCTCGAATGCTGACCCATTTTTTCTTCAAAAATGCGATTCAGACACCGTCTAAGCATCGCCAGCATATCTAGAATGGGGACAATAGCGACTTTTTCAAGAGAATCGACCGGTTTTTTTATCGAAAAGCCTAAAAAGAGATCTTGCTCTTGTTTTACTCCACAGAGTTGAAAACTAAATCCCTAATCCTTCCTACAAACTATTAACATTTTCTTACGTGACCAAAGGAAGTTGTAAGGAGTGTAAGGATGTCGCAAAAAAAACGGATTCTGCTGACATTTTTTGCTTTCTATTTCCTGTCCGCAATTATCGGTGGCCATTGGGTTTGGCAGACCAGTTATCAATCTCTACTTGATAAACACCAATCACAGCTGGAGCAATTTTCTGGCCATATAAAAAATAAACTCGATAAGTACGCCCATATCCCAAATCTTCTCGCTAAAGATGATCCTCTTTATCAAGCGCTTCAGCACCCCAACAACAGTGCGCAACTGGAAATCACTAATCGGTATTTAGAATCCGTTAATGGCGTGATTGAAGCAGCGGATACGTACTTAATCGATCAATGGGGTACAACGATCGCGGCCAGCAACTGGCGTAAAGAGCGCTCCTTTATCGGTCGAAATTTTGCATTTCGACCTTATTTCAAACAAGCCATTGTAGGTAAACGAAGCCAATACTATGCACTGGGCTCAACATCTGGTAAACGTGGCTACTACTATTCTTATCCCATCGTATACGCTGGCGGTGTACTTGGTGTCGTCGTGGTGAAGATGGACCTAAGTAAGATAGAGGACAACTGGCAGCAACCTAACAGTGTTTTTGTCGCCAGCGACCCATACGGAATTGTTTTCATGAGTAGCCGAAGTGAATGGCTACTCAAAAGCTTACAACCACTGACAAAAAAAGAGAAAAAGCAAGTTTGGGCAAGCCAACAATATCTTGATGCGCCAATTGAAACGCTTGGATTAGTAGGTAGTTTGGACGAGGTGCATTCTGAGCTTAAACAGGGTTACCCATACAATAAAGGAACCTTGGTGGTCTCTTCGCTGCCCCTCCCCGAACTCAAACTGACAATTCGTGTGCTGTCTCCTAAACAGTCGATCGTTTGGTTCACCATGGGTTACATCTTTGTACTCACTCTAGCATTCATGGTTTTGTTTTTAATTGGTCAGCTTATCTATCACCGTCAACAGCGTCACTTGCAAATTGAACGAATTCAACAAGAAGCCAATCAAAAGTTGGAATATCAAGTCATGGCACGGACTGCCGAGTTGCAAGCTGAGATCGCACAGCGTATCGATACCGAGCAAACTTTACGCGTTACTCAAGATGAATTGGTGCAAGCAGCGAAACTCGCGGTGTTAGGACAAATGTCAGCCAGTATCAGCCATGAACTGAATAATCCACTTGCGGCAATTCGTAGCTTTGCGGAGAACGGCAAGCTGTTTCTAAAAAAAGAAAAATATGAGCGAGTGGAAGATAATCTCACTCGCATTTCTGCTCTCACTGACCGTATGGCAAATATCAGTCAGCAACTTCGCTCTTTCGCCAAAAAAACCAGTGGTGACGAGTTGGCTCAATCTCGATTGTTCCCTGTGATTGCCTCTGTAAAAGAACTGATGAAGCCCGCATTTAAATCAGGGCGCGTCACGTTAGAAACAAATTTGCCAAAGCATGATGTTGAAGTGCAGATCAATATTATTCAACTGGAGCAAGTGTTGGTCAATTTACTGACTAATGCGATAGAAGCACTCAAAGAACAACAAGACAAACAGGTAGAATTATCTGTAGAACACGATGAGCACACTGATTTGGTTTGGATTCATGTTGATGATAATGGCCCAGGGCTTGGCTCTTTCTCACTTTCTGATTTATGTGAACCGTTTCTAACTACTAAACTGAACGGTTTAGGTTTGGGTCTCTCTATCTCGCAACAAATCTTAGCCAGTATGAATGGAAAATTATGTGCCCATAATCGAGAACAAGGCGGCGCTCGATTCTCATTGTGTTTACCTATCACTTCTTACAACACTGAACCATCAAAAGGATAAGATCATGTGTCAGGTGTTTTTTATTGATGATGAGGCCGATCTCAGAATCGCTATAGAACAGACCTTTGAACTGGCGGATATCGACGCCAAGTTTTTTGTGGATGCAGAATCGGCTTTAATAGCGATGCAGCAAGGAGAAGAAGCTGGCGTCGTGGTCACTGATATCTGTTTGCCGGGCATTTCTGGTATGGATATGCTGACAACTTTGACTCAACGCGATGCAAACTTACCCGTCATCATGATCACTGGACACGGTGATATTTCCATGGCTGTGCAAGCCCTTCATCAAGGCGCTTACGACTTTATTGAGAAACCTTTTGCGCCAGAACATTTGGTTGAAACGGTTAAGCGGGCGATTGAGAAGCGCAAACTAACCAATGAAAATGAAAAACTGCGCCTGTCACTTAAAGCCAGTAAAACCCTTGGTCCACGAGTTATTGGTGAAACCTCTAGCATCCAAATATTACGAGAGACCATCACCCAAATCGCCGATACCGACGCCGATATTTTGTTGTTTGGTGAAACCGGTACAGGGAAAGAGTTAATCGCTCGTTCTTTACATGAGCAAAGCTCTCGCCGGAACCAAAACTTTGTCGCCGTAAATTGTGGAGCGGTTCCAGAGAACTTAATTGAGAGTGAACTCTACGGCCATGAAAAAGGCGCATTCACTGGCGCCGAAAGCCGTCGTATCGGTAAATTTGAGTTTGCACAAGGCGGCACACTTTTCTTGGATGAGATCGAGTCGATGCCTATCCAAGCCCAAATTCGTTTATTGAGGGTATTACAAGAGCGCGTGATTGAGCGTGTCGGTTCAAATGAATTATTGCCTTTAGATATTCGAGTGATTGCCGCAACAAAGGTCGATTTAAAACACGCAGCTGAAGAAGGTACTTTCCGTCAGGACCTCTATTATCGGCTCAATGTCGTGACCTTGGATCTCCCGCCACTACGCGAACGAAAAGAAGACATTCCAGCCCTCTTTCACCACTTTCTGTTGGTAGCAGCTTCACGTTATGGCAAAAGCTCACCTAGCTTGTCACCCCAAGATCTAGCGCAACTGATGAGCCATGACTGGCCTGGCAATGTTCGAGAACTCAGAAATGCTGCAGAGCGTTTTGTGCTATTGGGTAAGTTAATTCAGTTGGGAGAATCAAACCCAGTCGCTAAGTCTTCCTCAAGCCTTGCAGAGCAAGTAGCGGAGTTTGAGAGAGCAGCCATTGAAGGCGCTTTATTAGAAAACAACGGTAGTATTAAACAGACAATGTGCCAATTGAATGTGCCAAGAAAAACCCTTTACGACAAGATGCAGCGCTACCAAATAAATAAAGACCTTTACAAATAAAACACGTTCAGATAACTGGCATTATATTCAACTTGAATCATAATTTTTAACAACAGGTTTATCATGGTTGTTACAGATATGAACGAAAAAGTGAGAATACCGATTGTTACAGATACCGTGCTCGTAGACGGTTGCTATCAAGAAGAGAGAAGATTCGGTGAAGAGCGTCGTAAAAATAAAAAGAGGTGGCGACACTATGAACGTCGAATTAATTCAGACCCGCGCAAAACTTGTTACAAGTCAATAGACGAAGAGGTGTGAATTCTCACACCTCTTTCTACTTTCTGGCTTCCATTACTTGGTAATGATCTCCGGCCCCATCAAGGTAGTAGGCAACCAAGTCGAAACCCATGGTACATATGTGACGATAATTAGGAACAAGAACATCACTCCAACCCAGGGTAATGCTGCCTTCACTACGTTCATCATCGACATTTTGGCAACACCAGCGGTCACAAATAAGTTAAGACCCACGGGCGGCGTTATCATTCCTATCTCCATATTCACCACCATCATTATGCCCAAATGAATTGGGTCTATACCTAATGCAATCGCAATTGGGAACACGAGCGGCGCAACAATGATCAACAAGCCTGATGGCTCCATGAACTGACCACCAATCAGCAACAAGACGTTCACCACAATCAAAAAAGTGATTGGTCCGAGACCAGCCGAGAGCATCGACTCGGTGATCATTTGCGGGATCCGTTCTTCCGTTAAAACATGCTTCAAAATTAAGGCATTAGCAATGATGAACAGCAGCATGATGGTGAGTTTGCCCGCTTCATACAGGGTGTGTTTCGTGTCTTTATGAACAAAGGTTTGGAAGATTTTAACGAGCGCAGGTTTAGTGTTTTTCTTGTCTGCAAATGGCCCCATGTCTTTGTATACAAAGTTAGCAATAAAGAATGAGTACACAGCAGCAACCGCAGCGGCTTCTGTCGGCGTAAAGATACCGCCATAGATACCACCAAGAATGATGACGACCAACAACAAGCCCCAGCTTGCATCCTTGGCGGCATCAAAGGTTTCTTTCCAACCGACAAAAGGTTGCTTTGGAAGGTTCTTGATTCTCGCGGCAATGTAAATCGCGATCATCAACATGACACCCGCCAGCAAACCGGGAATCACACCACCAAGGAACATACGTCCAACTGACACATCCGTTGCGGCTGCATACACCACCATCACAATCGAAGGTGGGATCAAAATCCCTAGCGTACCTGCGTTACAAATTACCCCAGAGGCAAACTCTTTTGAGTAACCGTTTTTGATCATACCTGCGATAACAATACTACCTATGGCAACAACCGTTGCAGGTGAGGAACCTGACAACGCGGCAAACATCATACACGCGACAACCGAAGCCATCGCCAAACCGCCGCGGAACCAGCCTACAATGGCAATGGCGAAACGAATGATCCGCTTTGCTACGCCACCCGTCGACATAAAGCTTGAAGCCAATATAAAGAATGGAATAGCCAATAGCGTGTAGTGGCCCGCGAATGCATTAAACAGCGTTTGAGCAACTGACGCTAAAGAGGCATCCGAATGCATTAAAAGGAAAAGAACACTGGAAAGGCCCAGCGAAATAGCAATTGGCACGCCAACCAGCATAAAGCCAATTACCATCAAAAATAGAAATAAGATATCCATGGCTTATTGCTCCTTGTTTTTAGCGTCTTGCGAGGCCTTTGGAGCCATTACGTCTTCAGCGTCACTCATCTCAGCTTTAAGAGATTCGAGCTCTTCCTCCGCTTCATGTCCTGCAATCAAGCGATCGAGCTTACCAGTAGCGATTTGCCACGTGACTTGAACAAATCTAAACGTTAGTAGCGCCATTCCAAGTGGCAAAGCGAAGTAAGGAATAAAACGTGGCAGCTTTTCATAACGCTCTCCCTCATTTAACCAGTCGGCCATGAACTGGAGCATTTCAGGCATTGGAATATCGTCCGTTTCATACCACGCTCGGTCAGTAGCGAACGGATACCAGTAGTTCCAAGCGCCAATTAACAGCAAAATAGAGAAGGCTAAGCAACACATTGCTGCAAAAAGCGCCAGGGCTTTTCGTTTACCTTCCGGAACGATGTTAATAATGACATCGACACCAATATGAAAGTGTTTTTTCACACCATAAGATGCGCCAACCAACACCATCCATGCGAACATGAAAACGGTGAGCTCAAGCGCCCAAAGAATATTGTCGTTAAAGACATAACGAAAGATGACATTGGCAAAGGTCAGCAAGGTCATGGCACCCAAGAAGAAAGCAATCAAAGTCTCTTCAATGGCATCAGTGATTCGTCCAGCCTTGGCAAAAAAAGTCTGTTCCATAATTACATCACGTCGTCTGTAGGGGGAAAGAGCCCCCTCAGTTTGAGAGGGCTAAATGTGCTAGGTGTTATTATTTTTGGTTAGACGCCAAAGCGGCTTCGATTAGGTCAGAACCAATGTCTTTTTCGAACTTCTTCCATACTGGTTGAAGTGCAGTGACCCACTCTTGGCGCTGTTCTGGCGTTAGAGTACGAACCACACCACCGGCTTCGATGATATTGTTCTTATTCGCAAGGTTTACTTTGGTTGACTCAGCATTACGCTGAGCAGTTACCTCTTGAATAATGGTGTTTAACTGCTCGCGCTGATCATCTGGTAGGTTTTTCCAGAAGTCGTTTGACGTCACAACTAAGTAATCCAGAATTCCGTGGTTCGTTTCCGTAATGCCATCTTGAACTTCGAAGAATTTTTTGCCGTAAATGTTTGACCAAGTATTTTCTTGACCATCAATAACCTTAGTTTGCAAGCCACCGTAAACTTCTTTGAACGACATTTTTTGTGGGTTAGCACCTAGCTGCTCAAACTGAGCAACGAGTACATCAGAGGCTTGAACACGGAACTTAAGTCCTTCAGCATCAGTTGGAGAAATGAGCGGCTTGTTGGCTGACATTTGCTTCATGCCGTTATGCCAAAACGCAATGCCTTGTAGGCCACGACGTTTCATTGAATTTTTCAGCTTTTCACCCGCTTCCGAGTTTTGGAAACGGTCAACCGCGTCGACATCATCGAACAAGAAAGGAAGATCGAATAGGCGGTACTTCTTGGTGAATTTCTCAAACTTAGAAAGAGAAGGAGCAGCGAGTTGAACATCACCATTCAGTAGCGCTTCCAACACTTTGTCATCATCATAAAGTGTTGAGTTAGGAAACACCTGCATACAGACTTTACCGTTCATCTCTTCGTTGACGCGCTTTTCAAGTAACGAAGCCGCGATGCCTTTAGGGTGTTTGTCCGCGTTCGTTACATGGCTAAACTTGATGACCGTTTCACCCGGGTCACAATTTGCGGCAGCATTAAAACTGGTAACAGCAAGTGCAGAGACAGATAGTAGAGTTAGAGGCTTAAACATTATTATTCTCCTTGTTGAATCACATCCCATCCCGTCCATGAGTAACTAGGTGTTAGGCGATGGGTACGGATGTTCAACAAAGAGCAATTAATGGACCATGTTAAAATTTATATGTATTTCAATAAATTAACATGGCCCATTAACATGAATCCGAAGTGTAACGAGTGAATTCCACCCAAGAAAAAGATACAAATGGGTGGAAAATGACCCATTTATGAAGAACAGCTTATCTCCATTTTCTTCCCCCATTCCGGCGGCAATTTCGCGTAATCATCAAACTCGGGTTGCTCATCAAATGGGCGTTTTAACAGTTCGGCCAATCGGTGTAATTCGCTAAGGTCCCCTTCTTCCGCTTTATCAATCGCCAACTGAGCCAAGTAGTTACGCAAGATGTATTTGGGATTGGCTTGACGCATCTGTTTGCAACGCTGTTCGGTTGAAATCAGGCCCCCTAGTTCATCAACCTCTAGCTCACACCGAGCTAAGTACAGATCAAGCCAAGCTCGCGCAGCTTCTCGGTCGAGAAATAAATCGATTACGGCTTGGGAAGGCGCATTATCAAGATTTGAAAGTGTTCTGAAGAAGCGAGTGTAGTCCGTTTTGTTCTGGTGAAGAAGCTCAAACATAGCTTCAAACAAACGCCCATCTTCCGCTATCTTGGTTTTTAAGCCCAACTTCTCACGCATGAGGCGGCTGAACTGCTGGCTTAAATGAACTTCAAATTGACTCAACGACGATTCTAAATCTTCTCGTTCAACGAGTGGCGATAGCGCATGCGCCAGTGCTGACAGGTTCCAAAGCGCAATTCTAGGCTGTTGATCAAATGCGTAACGACCCTGGTAGTCTGAATGATTACAAATGTATCCCGGCTCATAATCATCAAGAAAGCCAAACGGACCATAATCAAAAGTTTGCCCAAGAATTGACATGTTATCGGTATTCATCACACCATGCGCAAAACCAAAAGCTTGCCAATATGCGATCATCTCGGCTGTTTTAGTCACGATGGCGTCAAACATCGCGGCATATGGTTTCTCCACCGATGCACAATCAGCAAAGTGCCACTCAATCACCTTATCCGCCAACAGCTTCTGCTCTGCTAACTGGTTGGTGTAAAAGAAATGCTCAAAGTGACCAAATCGAACATGGGTTTCAGCCATTCGAAGTAACAAAGCGCCCGATTCCGTTTTTTCTCGATAAACAGGTGTATCACTGACCATCATACCGAGAGCACGTGTCGTCGGAACCCCAAGGCCCGCCATGGCTTCACTGCACAGGTACTCACGGATAGTCGAGCGTAATACCGCTCGCCCATCCCCCATTCGCGAGTAAGGCGTTAGCCCTGCACCTTTGAGGTGAAGATCAAACCAAGTACCATCCTGATGCTCAATTTCTGCCAACAGTAATCCACGTCCATCACCCAAATCTGGGTTGTAAACGCCAAACTGATGGCCTGCATATTTCATCGCAAGAGGACGAAATTGTTCGAATTCACTTAGCCCGGAAAAAACCGCCAATAACTCATCGTTTTGCTCTTCTGGTAAACCAAACTGCTGTGCAAACTCACCATTCCAAGCGACCCAGCGAGTGTTGTCCAAGGGTTGTGGCTCGACCAACGTATAGAACGCTGACGGTAATTGACTAAAGCGATGGGTGAAATTGACCCGTTGCCAAATGGACATGTAGGGTTCCTTAATAAAAAGAAGTACTGTTGTGAGTATACGTGTGAATGTCCCTGTCATTCAGCCATGAAATGGGCATGGGTATTTTGCGTGAATAACGCGAAGGCGGCAGGAAGGTATCAACCTGCCGCAGACCGTCTCCTAAACGGAGGTAGCATGTAAAAACGATCAAAGGGTTAAGCGGAAAATTCTTCACCCGTTTTTGGTGGCTGTGATGGCGTATCAAAACGAGCGCGTTCGATATCCACTACCGTTTTATAGCTCAACGATAACAATGCCAGCTGGTACGCGCCAAAAATACCATAGGCCACACCGACGAGGCTCAACATAAAGAGATTCGTAAAGTGGCTAAAGATCAGCTGACTGAGCAAGCCCGCACCCAATGGAATTAGTCCCATCAAAATGAATACTTGTTTGTTGTATGCTCTGCTCTGGTTCCACGAACGACGCAAACTGCGCGGCTGATGATCCATTGCTGTCGCCGGCAACACAAATGACCATCGCGCCATTACCCAATAGCCAGGAATGCTTGCAATCGTTGTGATAATAGCCATAGCAACAAAGTCGGCTTCACCACTTTCTGCAATGTAGATAAACGACAACACAAAGATCGGGATACCAATAACGAGCATCATCATCAGTCCAAACAGTATCCACCAGCCTATGAAACGGAATTCTCGAGCTGACAAACGAAATACATCCAACGCCGAGTGCATGTAATCGCCGACTAAATAAATTCGATGCACACGCACAGCCGCCATAGCGGCAACAAGTGGGTACAAAATAATTGTGACGAAATAAAATCCTGAGACATTGCCTTCTTGAACGTTCGCTTGATCTTGCCCCGTCATTTCAGGATACATAAAAGCAAAAATTGAGTGCACAATAATCAACGGAATACAAGCAATAACAATTGCGAGTAGATTCCTTCTGACCATAACTGCCGCTTCTCGGCATATTTCCGAAACAGAAAAGCCCTCGGTAGACATATAACATCCTTAGTTCATAAAAATCGGCCCCTAGGGTAACCGCAGAGTAGAAAAATCGCTTTAAAAATAATGAGAAACACATCTCATAAGATAATGAGAACGAAACCAAAATAAATCAGATAAAAAATAAGCCACTCAATGTGAGTGGCTTATACCGCAATTCAATACCGTTTTAGACGCGACGTCGCCAGCCTAATGTTGCAAGTAACATCAAAGCCCAATAAGAAACACTGCCGCTACCTTCAGAGTTCTTGAATGTCGTTGTCTTCAAAGAAGCAACAACCGTCACGATAACTTCCCCCGTAGCAGTGGCACCATGACCATCTGAAACCGTATATTGCAGCTTGATGCCGTCAGTAGGGCTATCCGGTGCTTGAAAACGGATTTTGCCATTCTCTACACTCGCACTTCCCACACCCGTTACGTTCTGTACGCTTTCTACAACCAGTTTATCGCCGTTCACATCCGAATCATTGCTCGCTGCATCAATCAGAATACTTTCACCAACGGCAACGGTCGCCGTATCTGCAAGCGTAAGTGGCGCTGCGTTTTTCATGGTTAAATCGACGGTAGCACTGGACGTTTCATTACTAGGATCAGTCACGGTTAAACGGAATGTCAGAACCTCACCCGCTTTTGCACCTTGAGGCACCGTAAAGCTTGTGCTAACACTGGTTGCATTGCCAAGAGAAACTGAAGTGCCAGCCAACTGCTCCCATTTATAACTCAACACATCACCATCAGCATCCGTACTATTTAACGCAGACAACGTGACTCGCTGCCCAACCGTCATATCTTTATTATCAACATCAATCACAGCCACTGGCGCTTCGTTGCTGCCAAGCACTTCCACCTGCACATTCACGATTGAAGATGAGTACGCACCATCAACCGACAACAAACGATATTGGAAAGTGTCCAGACCAACGAAGTTAGCTTCAGGTTGGTACTGGTTGCCAGAGATGGTGCCGTGCTCAGGCTTCTGCACAATGTCCACATTGAACTGATACCCTACCGCCATGAAATCATTGTCCATCAGGTTCAGTTTGATTGGCGTATTTTTATTGGTTTGTAACGAATCAGATTTCGCTTCAACCAAGTTGCTCGCATCCACATTTAATAATGCTGCAAACGGAATATAAGAGAACCCGGCTTTTTCTAGACCAAACGTGCCAATCTCACTGTAATCACCAGTCCACATTACAGGTAGGGAGGCTTTTTCAGTTTTTAGCAAGCGGCCGAAGTCAAAGTTTGCATCAAATTGACCGCCTTCCAATTCAACGACCAATAAGTGCTGACCCGCACTCAATTGGCTTGATTGGGGGAATAAAATTCGAGATGACTTTTGGAAGTTACCTTGTTGTAAAAGCTCAGCGTTGTTTTGATTCAATATTAATCGATAGCCAATGTTTCCAGAAAATGGGAATCGCCAAACTCGATAAGTCATGTCACTTTGAGCGCTATCTCTTTGCGCGTAAAGTTGAAGACCATCAAGCTCTGTATCACTATTCAAGTCCAGTGACACCGCCAGAGAGTTACTCCCACTCGCGTACACATAACCTTGGTGAAGAGAGTTCAGCCATGCTGATTTATTTGGTTCGTTTGTATGCTCAAGAGAAAAGCTACCGCCGTTGGTGTTGCTGGCAATGTTGGAAATACGAACCCCAGTATCAAACCCTGTGATCGCTCTCAGACCCGGGGTCGATGTATCTGAAATGACATCGCCACCATTAGGGTATAAATCGTCAGCGTCACTCCTACCATCATTTTCTAACTCATTCAGACCATCAGCCTGCATGATTTGAACCTGCATCGCGCCAACATCATTAAAGCGGTTCTGGACATTGACCGCCGTCGCTAGGATACCTTCAGCCGCCAATGCTCGGTCGTAACCGCTAAAGGTGCGATTTTCCAAATAAATACGTGGACCAAACTCTTTCAAGTACGGGTCGAGATACACCAGCTTGACATCGTCGTTGTTCACAGAAATAGGCGCTGGACTTTCATGAGTTACCGTTGGTACAACAAAACCAGCAGCGTGTTTGCTCCATGCACTCATGTTCACCGGAGTGTCACCAGCGTATGAATCTCCCGGTTTCTGCGCCCATGAACCGCCACCCATCACGCCCCAAGAGCCAATCGAGGCATCACTGTTCCTTGCGTACAAATCCGGTAAGCCAAGCATTAAGTGACCAAGCTCGTGTACGATCACGCCCAACGTCGCTTGATGATCAACTTGATAGTCAGCGAACACACAATAGTCTGTGATCTTTTTACCATCTAATGTGACATCATTGTGAGAGAATTTGTGCGGCCAAATCGCAGGACGGTTGAGAACCCCTGTTGAACGATCCCCCCCCGCAAAAATAAACATGACAGAGAGTTCTGACGGTTCTACGGTACCATTTTGATTGCTGTCGTAGGCCGAAAGATTAAAGTATGGATCCAGTTTTTGATAAGCCTCGGTGAAAACCGCATTCAACTTGGCGGTGCATGTCTTATCAGTCGAACTAGAGTGACAGTTAGGGTGGCTTTGTGCCACAGTCACATCTATCACACCGTCATTGGCGGTGCCGTAACTCTCAAGTGCAGGAACAACTTTGAATTTACCTTGAGAGTTTTTATCAAAGTAATCCACAACGCTTTGACCATTGGTATTAAATACGCGTTGCTCAAAATCATGCACCATTGCTTGGTCATCAAACGAAACTTGCACAACCAATAGGGGCTGCTGCTTCACCGTTGAACTGCTCATCGCCTGGTAACCTTGCGCCGAACGCAGTAGGTTTTTTCGTGCCATCGGCTCAATGGTTTTTAGAGAAGATAATTGCGGTTTAACTTGTAAATCCGGGCGAAACCTCGCCGACTCAGGTGGCTCACTCGACTGCGTTTTCACCACACCTGTCGAGATCAATATTGGCGTGTCTGACTCGCGCTGAATCTGCGCGAAAAACCAAACGCCGTCTTCCTGAAGTAAGGCATTGCCCTGCTTATCTTCAAACCAGTGGAAATCTGCCGTTCCACGTAGAATTGCCTCACTGGAGCTACCATCGCTCAACGCAATAGTATGCCAAACCGGCGATGGCGGAGTAGTTGCCATGCTCTTCCCTGCAAGAAGCGCAGTTAGCATAGCCATGGCGAGTGTGTTGAATTTCAAAGTACGACTCCATCTTTTCGATTCGTTCATTCATACCAAGCACAACAAACACAAAGTAACCCTATGGGCATAGAGTAAGACTGAGTGACTATTGACGAAGGCTGGTATCAATTCGCTCAGATAACACGACGTAGTTTGGTGTCACACTACAAAAGCGTCGGATTCCAAAACGCTGTTATGAGCGTAGCTTCTGAGAATATAAATTGAGTGAATGAATAGTATCGAAACGAAAGGAAGAAGAAATGAACTTCTACGAATTTGTAGGTAAAACTGGGCAACATTCCACATATTCTATAAATGTACGAGCACTGCTATTAATCAATGCTCGTAATGGTCGCGCGGCCATTGTTTAACGCTATATTAACCTGTAAGAACGGCGTCTTCTGGGTATTTGACCAAGGTAGGTTCAGGACGTGCCAACATGTAGGCAAGCGTGAGCGGCCCAATACGACCAATGATCATCACCACGATCATAATGTATTTACCAGGTTCAGAAAGTTCCGCAGTCAAACCGGCGGTGAGCCCCACTGTGGCAAATGCGGAAATGGTTTCAAACATAACCTTATCAAAGCTGGCCTTCTCGGTAAGCATCAATAAAAACATTGCGCTTGTCAGGATGGCTCCGCTCACAACGATAATTGCCAATGACTTAGTCACAGTTTGCCAATTTATGGTTCGCTTAAACATAACCACATGTTTCTTTTGGCGTAAAAAGGTCCACGTAGCCATAAACGCAACAGCAAATGTGGAAACTTTAATACCGCCCCCCGTTGAGGTGGAACCCGCTCCAATTAACATCAGAACAATCATGACCAGTAAGGCTGGCTGGGTAAACAACGCCAAGTCAACACTATTAAACCCTGCCGTTCGAGCACTCGCAGATTGAAAGAATGCCGCCAACCATTGCCCTGTTGCAGGTAAAGACGCCATTGTGTTTGGGTTGCTTCGCTCAAGTAACCAAAACATCATCGTTCCGACTAAGAGCAATATCGGTGTCGCAATCAGCATGATTTTGGTGTGAAGATGCAAAAAGTGGAAACCTTTGCGCCAGTTTAGCCAGATGTCACCCACAACAGTAAAACCAAGCCCGCCAAAAATGAATAGCCCCGCCAGTGTAAAGATAACCAACGGATCATTCACAAAGCTCATCATACTGTCAGAAAACAGCGCGAACCCAGCGTTGTTAAATGCAGAAATTGCATGAAACAAGGCGTAAAACATACCAGTCTGCCAGCCCATTTCAGGGACCCAGCGGATAGAGAGAAAAATAAACCCGATCGTTTCTGCAACAAGCGCGAAAACAACAATCCGCTTTACTAGTCGGTTTAGATTGACTTGCCGATCTTGCCCTAATGCTTCTTTCGCCAGCGCTTGTTGACGCAAACTCAAACGCACGCCGAACATATAGAGTAAGACCGCCGACAACGTCATCTGCCCCAACCCACCGATTTGCATTAAAAACATCAGCAAGATTTTACCCGCAAGCGTAAAGTGTTGCCCAGTATCGACAACACCAAGCCCTGTCACACTAATAGCGGACGTTGCGGTAAACAAAGCATCCGTTATCGACAGGCCCGTAACAGAAAAAACTGGCAAGGTTAGCAATACCGCAGAAGGCAGTAAAACACCGAGAAAACTGAGCAATATAATTCGCGGTTCGTTGCCTTTCGCTTTCTCTTGTTTACCATCTGGTGCGTAAAAAACACCTTTCTGATGAAAATACGTCATAGCGATTTTAATTTATTTGCGAGCGCATCTTGAGGGCCGACCACAATAATTAGGTCACCAATTTCTAGTGTGGTATTAAGGTCAGGTGCCTTGGTAATTTCTGGGCCCCGTTTAAACCCTAGCACTTGCACGCCATCGACTTTGCACAGAGCCAAATCACTTAGTGTCTTACCCATCCAACGAGAGCCAATCACAAACTCCGTCATAGCTAAGCCACTGCCTAATGGGTGGAACTCAAGAACCCGTTTATCGAGCATTTTACGCGCGACACGTATCCCCATGTCACGCTCAGGCATGATAATGTGGTCTGCGCCAATTTTTTGCAGAACACGAGCTTGGAAGCGGTCGTTGGCTTTAACCCATACTGACTTTACTCCCGCCTCTTTAGCAATCAATGTCGCAAGAATACTGGCATTGACATCCGCTCCGATGGCAATCATCACCATGTCGTAATCATCAAGTTTGAGCTCAGCAACCGTCTCTTCGTGAGTACAGTTAGCCACAACCGCCTGACTAACAAAACTGGCGGCTTCTTTAACTCTGTCTTCGTTGATGTCAACGGCTAAAACTTGAGCGCCTGAATCTTGTAACTCTTTACACACTGCCAAACCAAATCGGCCAAGACCAATAACGGCGAATTGCTTATCACCTGTTTTCATTTGTGCCCCATCTTATGCATTCATTAGCAAGCAAAAAAGTTTGCGCCCATTCCTTACCTTGTGCAAACCTGCGGACAGATAATTGACAAAAGCTTAACGCACCTTGATTCACTTTACGTGTTAAGCGTATGACACTGATTAACTTTTTTCCTCATTACCGAATAGAAACCGTCGCGATGGCTACATAATTGGATGCTTAAAAACGCAAAAAGCCGCAAGAATGCGGCTTTTAGATCATGGGATAAACTGGCTATTTTGATTCGCGCTTATCGTGCGGTTTACGTTTATTCTTAGGCACGTAATTTAAAATTGAAATTGGTACTGGCTTTCTTGGCGCAAAACCTTCAATTTCCACTCGCTCTAGCAAGTGCCCTAAACGACTTTCAATCATGCAGAGGTTCTTAAAGTCGTCTTTTGAAACCAGTGATATCGCCTCACCTTTCGCGCCAGCACGACCTGTACGACCAATACGATGTACATACTCATCCGCTGGGTAAGGTAAATCGTAGTTGATGACAACTGGCAGATTATCAATATCAATACCGCGCGCAGCAACGCCGGTTGCGACTAAGTACTGGATTTCACCCGCTTTAAACTTTTCTATTAATTCCTGGCGAACACGCTGATTACGGCCACTGTGGAATGCTTCTGCCACAATGCCACGTTTCTCAAGTTGGCTTACCAGTTTGGCTGCGCCGTGTTTAGTTTCAATAAATACCAGTACTTGCGACCAGTCATTTTCTTTAAGCAAGTGACTTAACAGCGACGACTTCATGTCTTTATCGACGGTCGTGATCCACTGTTTAATATTTGATTTTGAGGCACTGTGCTTTGCAATCGTGATCTCTTCAGGATCAATAATCGCATTTTTCGCCAAGTCACGAACAGGGTTAGATAACGTCGCTGAGAAAAGCAAACTTTGCACATGTTCTGGCATACAGTCGACGATTTTGTCGATCGCATCGATGAATCCCATATCCAACATTTTGTCGGCTTCATCAAGCACTAGCATTTCCACTTCATCAAAGTGAATCGCGCGTTGACCGTACAGATCAATCAAGCGCCCAGGCGTGCTTACCACAATATCGACACCCTCGATCAAGGCTTGTTTTTGTGGTGCATAATCCACACCACCAAACATCGCCATTGAGCGTAATGGTAAGTTTTTACCATAAGCTTCAATACTTTGATGAACCTGAAGCGCAAGTTCGCGTGTTGGCGTTAGGATAATCGCACGAGCGCGTTTTTTACGTTGCGTTTCGCCTCGACTAAGCTTTTCTAAGATTGGCAGAACAAAACTGGCCGTTTTACCTGTGCCCGTTTGCGCTGCTGCAATTAAATTGCGGCCACGCAATACGATTGGAATGGCTTTTTGTTGGATAGAAGTGGGTTTTTCATAACCTAGCGCTTTTACTGCATCAGCAATCGATGCGCTTAAACCAAGCTTAGAAAATGGCATAGAAAGGTCTCAACAGAGGAAATGGGCGCGTAGTGTATCAGAATCCCCGTGAAGTAACAGAAGGATTCATGCGCGAAAAACTAGGAACATGATACAATCTTAGCCCAGGAAATTGGGCTGCAAACCTTTTTCTAATTTTTTCCTCACTTTGTAGGAAACATCATTAAGCGTGATTTTCCCCGTTTTGTGGCGGTCGATACCTGCATTCTGTCGATAGGCAATTGAGCCTTGTCTGAACAAAACGAAAGACGGCGGTTTACCAATCGCAGCAGGGTAGAGAATGGCCATGTAAGCATCTTCTAAGCTATTAATTTTATTTCGATAGGGCCAATAGTACGCTTTCACATAGTCAAGTTGTTCAAGCGCGCCCATTCTCGCAAGAGTCTTTGTGTTCACTCCTAATGACTCTGCGGTAGAGGGCATAAATTGAATTAACCCTGTAGCCCCGCTTCCGGAACCATTTTTGATGCTTGGACTGAAAGTTTCAGCAGTTTCAAATGCCATGCACGCCATAAGATGATTAGGATTGATCTTTAGCTCTTTACTAATACGGATGACTTTAGATTTGAACTCTGGAGAAACTTTACCTCCCCACGCTACCGCGTTCTCGGGATCTGCAATCGAAGAGACCGTTGATGCGTCATGTTCTTCGACAATTTTAGAAAGTAGAGGAAGCGTTTGGCGTAGTCGATGGCTCGAACTCACCAAGCGAATTGATTTGGTAAGAAACTTGTCTTTTTTTTGGTGTAGTTTTTGGAACTTTACTAACTTATACAGTTGCTTATAAACCGTTTTCACAACGAAGCCGGATGTAGGGAACACTCCCAGAATGTAATCCATTTCCTACAAATTTAATATAAATATCAGCAACAGGAATTCTAGATGTGATCAATGTCACCATAAAAATTCTCAAATTCGATACACACCGATGTAAGTGGTCAATGTGTCTCCAACACGCTAGAAGTAAAAGTAAAGAGGCATTAAAAAGGTCTTACCAATTTTTTGGTAAGACCTAGGTTTACTGATTCTCGGATAAGCGAATGTATATTCTTACAGTTCAGCTTCCCGAACCAGTTCTGCAAGCGTCGACAAACGCTGCTCACTTTGTTTTACGTAAGGATTATTCGTATCCCAAGCATATCCAGCCAAAATCGCACTAATCATCTGTTTAATACGTGGATTCGGGTTTTGATAGAAAATCACATCTTGCAACGTGCCGTTGTACCAGCCTTCCACATAAGTGCGGAATGTGTTCACTCCCACCATTAAGCGTTGCGAGTACTCTTCTTGCCAATCAACCTTTTCACCATTCAGCTGACGAACCACGCAGTCCGCTGCAAACTCTGCCGATTTCATGGCGATAGTGACACCCGATGAAAATACAGGATCAAGAAACTCACCAGCATTACCAAGCAACGCGTAGTGCTCTGTCGCTAAACGTTTGACGTTAGCAGAATAGCCACCCAACTCGCCTGCTGGATTCGGGTAATTCGCGTTTCGCAATAAAGCAGCCAAACCCGGCTCTTCATTGGCTAACTGCTGCAACGCTGCAATCTTATCTTCTGGGTATTGTTCAAAAAATTCTGGCTCACCCACCACACCAAACGAACAGGTACCATTAGAGAATGGGATTAGCCAGTACCATACGTCGTGATTTTCAGGATGAACTGAAATTAAAATTTTGTTGCGATCGTATTCCGGCTCTTGGGGAGAGATATGATCTTCGATATGGGTAAAGATCGCTTTTCTAGGCGGAAGACAAGAAGGTTCTTCTAGCTCCAACAAGCGTGGCAAAACACGCCCAAAGCCACTTGCATCCAGCACAAAATCTGCTTCGATTTGATAAGCCTTCTTATTTGAGTCGAGCACTTCTAATCGAGACTTTTTCCCTTCAAACACTAGGTTGAGCAGCTCATGCTGATAACGAATCTCTACGCCTTGCTCTTCAGCGCTATCTGCCAATACTTTATCAAAGTTGGCACGTTGAACCTGAAACGTCGTGCCCGGTCCTGGTGTGTATTTGTTTGTAAAGTCGAACTGGGTGTATACGCCATTACGACGAAATGCAGCACCATCTTTATACTGGAAACCAAACTGCTTTACTGCATGAGTCATTCCTGCTTGTTCAACAACTTCCATACATGCAGGGAGTAGGCTTTCTCCTATGGAAAAACGTGGAAAAGTCGCTTTTTCTAAGACAACAACATCTATGCCACGCGATTTTAATAAGGCAGAAACGGTTGAACCTGATGGCCCCGCTCCTACGACAACAACTTGCTTGAGCTCTATTTTCATTCTGAATTTAGTTTGCTTGTAGTTTTAATAAGGTATGACCAAGGCCAATATTGTCGGTTCTTTCAACGACAGATAAACCTGCCGCTTCGACAATTTCTAAGAAATCATCACTGCGATAAAAGCGACTATTACCGTTAGCTAAACAGGTAAAATAAAGAGAAGTGGCATTAAGGCTATAGGAAGCTCCCGCGTATTTTTGAGCATCCCAAAACAGCTCCAATACGTAAATAGTATCTCCCTTCGTTAACTGGGCTTTAACTTTTTTAAGGATATTGAGGATCTCAATTGGGGAAAAGCAATCCAAGAACTGGCTCATCCACCATACGTCAGCATGCTCAGGCAATGTTTGTGCTTTATCAAGCATGTTTGCAGGGTATGGACGTACACGCTCGACGAACTGGTTTTCTGAAACATTCTTCATCGCTACTTCTAATTGCTGCGGTAAATCAACAATCGTCACTTGAACGTCAGGGTCATGTTTACAACACTGAATCGCCCATTTTCCCGTATTTCCGCCAATATCCACAAGATGCTTTGGCTTCCTTGCAAATACCTCTTTAAGCAGAAGTGGGAAAGAGCGATCCGAATAGAAATGATCGAACTTAAACCAGCTCTGTTTGGCTTGTTCTGGTAACGTCGATAGACCTTGATAGATGGTCTCCCAATTGCCCAACTCTTTCAAACCAGACGGTTTACCTTCTTGAATTGCTTCCGTCAAATGCATCATCGCGGCGTAACAAACATCTGCCGTAAAATCCATGTTTGCATTCGTCATACCATCATGAAGAAGGTAAAAACCAAGGTTTGCAAGCGAATAGTTAGGTCGTTCCCATAAAACAATATGCGCACTAATTGCCATATCCAACAGTACTTTAACACCATATTCTGATACTCCCGTTTTCTCGGCAATATCTGTGGCACTCATGCCTTGAGCACCAGCGCTGTCTAAAGCGGCTAAAATACCTAAATCTCGAAGCGTTTTGGCGGTCTGGAACACGATTGGTGCAAAAGATAACTTCTGAGCTTCTGTCTTCGCTTCAAAAGCATTAAAAGGGTCATTATTTTGATTTAACACGGAAAAACCTAACTGCAATTAATAGTTTTATTGTTGAGATTGATTGCCCAACAATGCAATAGCTCGCTGAATATCAACATTCAAGTTGTTTACCCAACGATTGTAATTGCGGTGGATTTTGCCATCACTTGCTTTGAGATTTACTGAGTTGAGATAAATAATTGAGTAATATTTATTATTGTATGGGATTTTTACTTCTGCAGAGTGTTTACGAACGTGGATTTTTGCAATAAGAACACCAGGGCTTACTTCTTCGATCGTCCAGCCTCGGTTAGTTGCTGATTGCACTATGGCCATTTTTACTTGTTTATTTTGAAGATCATAAGCAACTGGAGTATCCTCCACATTCATTACAGGTTGTACTCGTCCACAACCAACAAGAAGCAAAGTTAATAATAACGAGACATACAGCTTAAAACGCGACATGATAATTTCCTTTTTATTGTGAATTTGGGTCAACCCCAATTTGTATCGAGCTGTAAAATAAACAATTTAACCCAATATGCCTAACTCGAAGATCAACATTTCGTTCAATATTGATGCGTGGACAGCGAATTCATTCGGTTTATCCGAATCCAATGAATGGAAACAATGGGCAACAGAGATAAAATGGCCAGAAGATGGCAAAATCAATGTTGCAAATATTCCTGCGATGATGCGCAGAAGAATGAGCCCACTCAGTAAACTGGCGGTACAAACTGCAATCGAAATGCTTAATCAACATCAAGTTGATTACCTTGTATTTTCAAGCCGTCATGGTGAACTGCATCGCAGCGTCGCACTAGTTGAAGATATAATTAATGGAGAAGAGGCGTCTCCGATGGCTTTTTCTCAATCGGTGCACAATACCGCCGCAGGGCTTGCCACTATCGCAACTAAACAACCCATTCCCCTAACTTCTATCGCTGCGGCAGAAAACACATTCCAAAGCGCAATATTAGAAGCATGGCTGTTTTTGTCCGACAATCCTGACAAAAAAGTACTGCTTGTTGATTTTGATGAGCCTATGCCTGACTCTTATTTAGAATATGAAAACCAACAATACCAAGGGTTTGGACTTGGCTTAATACTTTCTCATGGAGACAAGTTCGCGATACAAAGCTCCATAAACGCAGAACGTTCCGGTCATCCTCTTCCTCAAGGTTTAGTATTTTTGCAACAATACTTGTTAGATAAAAGCCAGTGGACTATTTTCGCTCCGCAACAAGCTTGGGAATGGCACAAAAAATGACTCGCTTAAATCAGTATTGGCGTGTGCTAGCAACAGGCTTTTGTTTTTCAGTATTTGGGTTAGGTGGTTTAGTACTGAGTTTCATTGTTATTCCGACCATTCGTATTTTTGTTTCAGACCAAACGGAACGCGAATATAAAGTTCAGGGTGCGATTCGATATTCATTCAACACATTTTGTAAATTGATGAAGCTAAGTGGCGCAATCGATTATCAAATTATTGGTGCCGATATTCTTCAACAAGATCGTAATTGTTTAATTGTTGCCAACCACCCTAGTTTAATCGATTACGTTCTCATTGCTTCACAATTAAATCGCTGCGACTGTTTAGTAAAATCGGCAATATGGTCGAATCCTTTTATGAAGCACATCGTAAAAGCAGCCGGATATATTCCCAATGAAGCACCGGATGATTTATTAGCACTTTGTGATGAACGATTTAACAAAGGCAACGTGTTGCTTATATTTCCTGAGGGAACAAGAACAACACCAGGTGTAGAGCCGAAATTACAACGCGGTGCAGCACAAATTGCGGTAAGAACAGAACGAGATTTAAGAGTTGTCCATATTACGGTAACGCCAAGTTTCCTCACAAAAGAGAAAAAATGGTATCAAGTACCGGCAACAAAGCCCTTTTTCAGGGTTGAAGTAAAGGATAAAGTTGAGATTACCCCCTTTATAAAGCAAACTACGTCGCCGACAATAGCGGCGCGACGCTTACAACAGCACCTAGCTGAAAACATTTTTCCAGAAAACTTTTATTAATAAGCAGGTCCCAGTGGAACAGTTACACAACGACATTAAGCAACTTATTATTGATGCTTTAAACCTTGAAGATTTAACCGTAGATGATATTGAAACGGATGCACCACTTTTTGGTGATGGACTTGGCTTAGATTCTATCGACGCGCTTGAGCTTGGACTCGCAATAAAAAAACAATACAACATCGTTATTGATGCCGACGACTCAAATACGCGCGAACACTTTGCGTCTGTAGCAAATCTAGCGAAATACGTTTCTTCTCAAACTAATGAATAAGTTGTAGGTATATTCATGACTGATGTAAATAAAGATCAAGTATTTGAACAAGTTAAAGATGCGCTTGTTGAGCTGTTCGAAATTGACGCAGCCGACATTCAATCAGATGCGCACTTATACCAAGATCTCGATCTTGATAGCATTGACGCCGTTGATTTGGTCGTACACCTACAGAATGTCACTGGCAAAAAAATCAAGCCAGCAGAGTTTAGTGCAGTAAGAACCGTTGACGATGTGGTTAACGCTGTTACTGAGTTATTGAAGGAAAGTTAATGCGCCAATTGCTGACTGGTCTGTCTGCAATTGTACTGCTTGCCTACCCCTTCGCCGTCTATTTCGGTATAGATAAATATGGCTTGAACTTAGTTGGGGGCTTGTTAATTGCTGCGTTACTTTTGCGTGTTTTCGTCGCAAATAAGACCCCACTAAAAGAGTTTAAATTCTTGGCGCTCGCTACGGGCGCTGTTGGCATTGTTCTAATTACACTTGGCATGGTGTTTAAACAACACGGGTGGCTTCAGTTTTACCCTGTCGTTGTCAATTTATGTATGCTGTGTGTATTTGGACTGAGCTTAAAACAGCCGCAATCGATCATAGAGAGGCTTGCTCGCTTGCAAGAACCCGACCTTCCGGCTAGTGGCGTGGCTTACACTCGCAAAGTGACGGTGGTTTGGTGCGCCTTTTTTACGCTCAATGCTGCCGTTGCACTCTATACCTGTTTCCTACCAGTAAAAATATGGACGCTTTATAACGGCCTCATCAGCTACTTACTTGCTGGTGGCTTGTTCGCTGGAGAATGGATCGTGCGTCAATTTGTTCGAAAGGAACACTAATCGTATGAATACAACGTATTCGAGCTTTACCTCCCTTGCGACCTTGTTCATCGCAGAGAGGTCTGAGCAATCCCCAGTCTCTTACGATCGCGATACGGTTATCACGTGGGGTGATTTCCAACAGCACGTCGCAACACTTACTCAACAGCTAGAAACCCAACCAACGCAAAACATTGCGTTGTGTTTTGGCAACAGCTACCTGTTTGCCGTTGGCTTTTTTGCTTGTTGTTATGCAGGAAAATCCATTGTATTACCTGGTAATTACCAACCAGAAGCACTCAAAGAGCTCAGTGAGCACTACGATTTGTTGCTGCATGATGCCGATGTCTCGGCTCCAGAACTCGTGAGCTCGCTTTTGATCGAAGCTCAATCATTGCTAGAAACCACCGTGATTAGCGAGCCAGAGGCCAAACAACCTTATTTTTGGCGTGAATTAAACCTGGCAGAAATACCAGTAACGCTATTTACTTCGGGTTCAAGCGGCACACCAAAAGCCATTGCAAAAACGCTGAAACAGCTCGATATCGAAGTTGCTATTCTAGATAACCTGTGGGGCGACACGGTTGCCAGCACACGCGTTGAAAGCACCGTTTCTCATCAACACATTTACGGCTTGCTGTTCCGCGTATTGTGGCCTTTGTGCTCCGCACGTCCATTTTCAGCACACAACCTTGAGTTCCCAGAGCAAATTGTCCATCACGCTGATGCTGACACCACGCTAGTAAGCAGCCCTGCGTTACTAAAACGACTCAGTGAAGAGCACAATCCGGTTGCGATTCGGTGCGTATTTTCTTCTGGTGGTCCCTTGCCAAACCAAGCCGCGCAGCACAGCCAGTTGTTGTTTGGGTCATTTCCTATTGAAGTTTTTGGCAGCACAGAAACCGGCGGCATCGCTTACCGTCAGCAGCACGAAGCCAGTACTCCCTGGACGTTATTCCCTGGTATTGAAGCCGAGCTTAACCATGAAAATTGTTTAAAGCTCCGCTCGCCACACATTGATGAAAACACTTGGTACCAAACTGCGGATAAATGCTATTTCCATGATAGTATTTCTTTTGAATTGCGTGGACGCACTGACCGAATCGTCAAAGTCGAAGAAAAGCGTATTTCCCTTGTCGAAGTGGAAAAACGTTTAGAGCAATTGCCGTGGGTTCAAGAAAGCGTGGTGATCCCAATGGAAGAATCTGGTCGCCTCACGTTAGTCTCGATCATCGTACTTAACGATCAAGGCAGCGATGTGCTTAATGAACTTGGTAAAGGCAAATTTTGGCTTGAGCTTCGCAAGGCACTGCGCAATTGGCTAGAACCGATCGCTATCCCGAGAAAATTCCGAGTGGTCGACGAAATTCCATTGAACAGCCAAGGCAAACGCCAAGTTGCTGAAATTGAAAAACTATTCCAATAAAGCTAGTAACATGGATAAAAGAAAACCAACTATTCAGAATATTGAAGTGAGTGACCATACCGCGGAGCTGTCGCTGCGAGTGGATGCTGACATCTTAGATTTCCAAGGTCATTTCAATCACTTCCCTCTTTTACCCGGCGTCACTCAAATTGATTGGGCGCTGTTCTACGCCGTTCAATATTTGAATACTCCCAAGGTATTTAAAGGAATGGAAGTCATCAAATTTCAAGAGCCGATTCTACCAAACGCAGCCGTTTGCCTCTCACTCTCTTGGGACAATGAGCGCGAGAAATTGACCTTTAAGTACACATCGAAAAACGGTGAAACCTTGGTGACTCACTCGTCAGGAAAAATGAAACTGGGTGAGTCACGTGAGTGATTATCGCCCCTGCTTTTTAATTCCTTGCTACAACCACGGCAGCACAATTGCAGACGTGGTTGCGTCGTTATCCTCTTTCGCTTTGCCAGTGCTGGTCGTGGACGACGGCAGCAATGAAGACACCAAACAAGCGCTTTCTGCTTTGAGTGAGCAAGGGCTGATAAAACTGATTAGTTTGAGAGAAAACCAAGGCAAAGGTGGCGCTGTGATGGCAGGCCTACATCAAGCTCACCAACTTGGTTTTACGCACACCATTCAAATCGACGCAGATGGTCAGCACGACCTAGAAGCATTGCCGAAATTGCTCAGCGCCAGCGAAACAAAACCAGATAACCTGATTTCGGGCCAACCGATATACGACGAGAGCGTACCCAAATCCCGTTTGTATGGTCGCTACGCTACACACGTTTGGGTGTGGATAGAAACCTTGTCACTGTCAATCAAAGACAGCATGTGCGGTTTTCGCGCCTATCCAGTGGCGAAAACGGTCGCCGTGTTGAACAAGTACAGCATCGGCAAACGCATGGATTTTGATATTGAAATTCTGGTGCGAATGTATTGGGAAGGCGTCGACATTGATTTTGTTCCAACGCGCGTGATCTACCCTGAAGGTGGCATTTCCCACTTCGACGCATTGTGGGACAACGTCAAGATAAGCTGGATGCACACTCGCCTATTTTTTGGCATGTTGCCGCGCATTCCTTCGCTACTCGCCAGAAAGCGCCGAAACACTGATGACAGTAATGCCCACTGGTCGAAACGAAAAGAACAAGGCACGATTTTAGGCATCAAAACCTTACTCGCGGTTTACCGCTTGTTCGGCAGAAAAGCGTTTGACCTGATTTTAAAATTAGTCATGCGCTACTACCACTTCACGGGTAAATCTGCCCGTGAAGCGTCTGAGATTTACCTGCAAAACTTGCAGTACTACGCAACGCAGCAGAACATCGCACTGCCAAAACAGTTGGACAGCTATCATCATCTGCTTTCTTTTGGGCGAACCATGCTCGACAAACTGGCAGCATGGCAAGGTGACTTTAATGTCGACAACCTAACCATTCACGGCCAACATCATTTCGAAGAGATGGCGCAGAAAAAACAAGGCGTGCTCATATTAGGCTCGCACCTTGGCAATATCGAACTCTGCCGCGCGCTTGGTCGTCGACACTCTCATGTCAAAATCAATGCCTTGGTATTTACCCAACACGCTGAACAATTTAATGCGGTAATGAAGGCGGTAAACCCAAATTCGGAACTGAATCTGATTCAAGTCAGCTCAATGGGACCAGACACCGCGATTCTGCTTCAACAAAAAATCGAGCAAGGCGAATGGGTAGTGATCGTTGGCGATCGCACTTCCACCAGTAAAGAAAATCGGGTCGTTTGGGCAGATTTTCTTGGTAAACCTGCACCATTCCCGCAAGGCCCATTCATGCTAGCCTCGGTATTAAAAGCGCCGGTTTACTTACTCTTCGGCCTACGCGACGATGAAGCGAACACTCCGCATTTTAATGTGTACTTTGAACAGTTTAGTGACCAAGTCACGCTACCACGCAAGGAGCGTCAGCAGGCACTAGAACGCGTTGTTCAACAGTACGCACAAAGATTAGAACACCACACACTGCAAGCGCCGTTACAGTGGTACAACTTTTTTAACTTCTGGACTTTAAGTAATCAGCCACATGACAAACAACAATAATCACAACATCACTTTTGGTGCCCAATCTTTAACCATCGAAGATGTCGTTGCCATTGCTCAAGGTGCAAAGGCACACATGAACACCTCGCCAGAATTTACCGCGAAAATTGATCGTGGCGTGGCGTTTCTGGAACGATTACTGAAGGAAGAAGGCGTTATTTACGGCGTGACCACGGGTTACGGCGATTCATGTACTGTGGCGATTCCACCCGCTCTTGTGGATGAACTTCCGTTGCACCTTACACGCTTCCATGGTTGTGGCTTAGGTCAAATCCTTTCTCATGAGCAAGCTCGTGCGGTGCTGGCAACACGTTTATGTTCATTGTCGCAAGGCGTATCTGGCGTGTCTCACGATCTGTTGAACCAAATCGTTACGCTTATCAACCACGACATTGCGCCGCGTATTCCACAAGAGGGCTCGGTGGGCGCAAGTGGCGATTTAACGCCTCTGTCTTACCTAGCGGCGACCTTAATTGGCGAACGTGAAGTGCTTTACAAAGGTGATGTGCGACCAACACAAGAAGTGTTTGCAGAGCTGGGCATTGAGCCAATTCGCCTAAAACCAAAAGAAGGTTTGGCGTTAATGAACGGTACATCCGTGATGACGGCCCTCGCCTGTCTTGCCTACAAACGTGCAGAATACCTAGCGCAGCTTTGCACCAAGATTACCGCGATGGTCTCTGTGGGTATGCAAGGTAATGACTTCCACTTTGATGAAGCGTTGTTTGCGGTAAAACCTCATCCTGGTCAACAGCAAGTTGCGGCTTGGCTGCGTGATGATCTCAATGCTGAGCGTCCGCCACGCAATAGCGACCGACTGCAAGATCGTTACTCGCTGCGTTGTGCGCCACACGTCATTGGCATGGTGCAAGACTCACTGCCTTGGCTACGTCAATTGATTGAGAATGAACTAAATAGTGCCAACGACAATCCAATCATCGATGGCGACAATGAGCGCGTTCTGCACGGCGGTCACTTCTACGGTGGTCATATCGCAATGGCGATGGATACGTTGAAAGTGAACATTGCCAACTTAGCTGATTTGCTGGATCGTCAGATGGCGCAATTGATGGATTACAAGTTCAATAACAGCCTGCCGTTTAACTTAACCGGTGCAGAAGGCGAGCGTAAACCGATCAACCACGGCTTTAAAGCGGTTCAGATTGGTATCTCAGCTTGGACGGCAGAAGCGTTGAAAAACACCATGCCAGCAAGCGTTTTTTCTCGCTCAACCGAATGTCACAACCAAGACAAAGTGAGCATGGGCACCATCGCGGCTCGTGATTGCTTACGCGTACTTGAGTTAACAGAGCAAGTTGCTGCGGCTTCACTCCTAGCAAGCGTTCAAGCGGTTGAGATTCGTCGCCGTCATAACGAATTGGACGAACACCACATGAGTCAGAGTTTGCGAGTAATTCGTGACGCCGTACTGAGCGAGTTTGAATTTGTGATTGAAGATCGCCCATTGGAACAAGATTTGCGTCATTTCATTGAACGCATTCAGCAACGTCATTGGCCACTCTACGCGGAGGTATAATGCAAGAGCAGGTTCTCTACCCATTAGAAGCGGAGGTGACAATGGTCACCTCATTCCAAGATGCTGACCCGATGGGCGTGATTTATCACGGCAACTTCTTTCGGTATTTTGAAGAAGCGCGTCGTGTGCTGATGGAGAAGATTCAATACAGCTATCGCGATATGCAAAACTCTGGGTATATGTGGCCGATCATCGACACGCGCGTTAAATACGTCAAGGCGATTCCGTTTAATCACACCATTCGTATTACCGCGCAACTCACTGAGTGGGAAAACCGCTTGCGTGTGGATTACGTGATTTACGACGCCAAAACGAATCAACGTATGTGCAAAGCGCATACAACGCAAGTCGCCGTATCCATTGAAAAGCAAGAGATGTGCTTTGTGTCTCCAGCAGTCTTTTTAGATAAAGTAGAGCAATGGCACAACCATGGGAGCCTGAACTAATGCAAAAGTGGTTACTCTCTTTTTTGTTGATATTTTCTGTTCCAGCATTGGCCACACCGACAGCAAACGTAACGGATTTGGCGTCGCTTCAACAGCAGTTGTCTCAGCATGAAATCGTACGCGGAGATTTTACGCAGCAGCGTCATCTGGAAATGTTCAGTCAACCTCTAACCTCTAAAGGTCAGTTCACACTGAGCAAAACACATGGCTTGTTGTGGCAACAAACAGAACCTTTCGCAGTCAATTTGGTATTGACGGAAAACAAACTTCGTCAGACTTTTGCCAACCAAGATCCGAAAACGATCTCTGCACAAGAAAACCCAATGGCGTTCTACTTTAGCCATGTGTTTTTATCCGTGTTCCACGGGGATACTTCTGCACTGCAAGAACAATTCACACTCGATTTTTCAGTTGAGAACAATCAGTGGCAGCTCGTTTTAGTGCCCAAACAGTCGCCATTAAATGCGGTGTTTAAAGCCATCACCCTTTCCGGTAAAACGCATATTGATCGCCTAACCCTGCAAGAGCTGCGCGGCGATAAGACCGAAATCACGTTTACAAACCAGACCTCTCTACCTCAGGAACTCACGGATGCCGAAGACGCTCAATTCCGTTTCTAAACTCAGTCTTGGCACTCATACCTTTGCTCTGGTTTGGCTCAATCTCGTTGTTTTAGCGGGCGCGTTGCTACTCAAACAATGGGTTTGGAGTGCAGAATCTCCGATTGAGACCAACATTTTAAAACTGTTGCCGAAGAACCAACAAAACCCAGTGGCTGAGCAAGCCTTTGAGTCGGTCTCGGCAAGTATGAGCGACAAAGTCATTTTCGTGATCACAGCGCCGGACAAAAATGCCCTTTTTGCAGCGGCCACTGAATTTGATAAGGGGTTACGACAAAGTAATCATTTTCGCGATGTGGTGGGAAAAATCTCACCTCAAGAGCAGCAAGCTTGGGCGAGTTACTACTTTAAGCACCGTTTCCAATTACTCACGCCTGAACAACGAGAGCGTTTAAGCAAAAATCCAGAACAGCAAGTGCAGCATGTGATTCAGTCTCTGTACAACCCGTTTTCTGGAGTGACTGGGCAAGAGTTACAAAATGATCCTTTCTTGCTATTTCGTGATTATTTAAGCCAAGTTACCCAGCAATCGTCCTCTTTCCGATTGGATAACGGCTATCTGTCCGTCGAAAAAGACGGTGCTCAATACTTGCTTATTACTGCTGAGCTAAAAGACTCGCCTTATAGCCTAACTGGGCAGCTTGCCGTCCCTGACATTCAAGCACTAGAGCAAAGCGTCGCGCAGAAATATGGCGCTAAAGTGGCACATACTGGCGTTCTATTTTACGCCAACTTTGGTACGCAAAGTGCCAAATCGGAGATCAGTACCATCGGTGTGTTCTCTCTGCTCGGTATCATTGCATTGCTCGTGTTGGTCTTTCGTAGTGTGATACCACTGTCTCTGGCACTGCTTTCCATCACCATTGGTTTGCTCGTTGCTTTGTCCGTTACGACGTGGATTTTTGGAAAAGTCCATCTGTTCAGCTTAGTGTTTGGTGCAAGTTTAATCGGCGTGTCTATCGACTACGCATTCCACTACCTAACCGAACGTCTTGCGGCGGGAAATGAATGGGATAGCGAGCAAGGATTAAAGCATATTTTCATAGCTATCACACTTGGCTTAATCACCAGTTTGATCGGCTATTTGGGCATGTTAGTGGCACCGTTTCCAGGTTTGCAGCAGCTTGCGCTGTTTTCATCCATTGGTCTGATTGCTGCTTACATCACCGTGGTGGCTTGGTATCCGATACTGGCTCGTAACCCATCGCGATCCATTTCGAACTTACCAGGACAATCACTGTTGGCGAAATGGTTAACGCTTTGGAATCAACCTCGGATTAAAGTCGGATTACCGATGTTATGTGTGGTTGCGAGTGGCTTTTTCTTGCTGCAATTGAACTACGATGACGACATTCGTCTGCTGCAAACGATGCCGAAAGATCTCAAGCAGCAAGAAACCTTGATTACGAAGCTCAGTGGCATGCAATCTTCGCAGCAAATGTTGGTCGTTACCGCCGACGATGACGAAAGCCTAATGAAAAAGCTGGAGTCTTTGACACCAACTTTAGAAGCGTGGAAAGCGGACAGCACCATCGAAAGCTACCAGAGCCTGAGCCGCTACTTGAGCTCAGTGGAACGTCAGCAACAAGACTATCAATTGATTCGCGATCTTTACGCGACACAATCCAGCCCACTTACTTCCGGGCTGGGCTTAAGTAAAAAGCCCAAAATGGACGCCGACTTTATCCCTGTTACGGTTGAACAGTACTTGCAAAACCCGGTATCAGCGCCTGTACGTTTTCTTCATTTGGGTAAGATCAAAGGAAAATCGGCAACGGTAGTGGTGTTAAACCAATTGCAAGACTCCGCTGTTGTTAAGGCATTTGCCAAATCACAGTCTGATGTTGTCTACCTAAACAAAGCTGAAGAAATATCCACCCTATTTGGTGAATACCGAATCAAAATCATGGAACTATTGGCAGCCGCCAGTGCTGTGATCTTTCTGGTATTAATCAAGCGGTACGGTCCGCAACACAGTTGGCGAGTTTTACTGCCATCATTGATTGCTTGCGCCTGCGGTCTGGCAACGGCAGTCGCGATGGGAACAACATTAAACCTATTCAACTTGCTTGGCTTGGTGCTCATTCTTGGTATCGGGATCGATTACACTCTGTTCTTTGCCGAGAAAGCCCGCAGCGTGAGCACACTATTGGCGATCACCCTTTCGGCAATAACCACTGTGCTGTCATTTGGGTTGCTATCACTCAGCCAAACTCACGCGATTCAGAGTTTCGGCATTACGGTGTTAAGTGGTATTTTTGTTGCTTGGCTGCTCTCTCCGATTGCGATTAAAACAGAGGAAACGACGTCATGATTTTTAACCATGCTTTTCGCTGCGCGACGTTAATCGTACTGAGTCTGTTTTTAAGTGCATGCAGCTTGGTCCCTCACCAATCGACGCCTCTGGTCGACATTGCCGAGCACACCCAAGTTAGCTTGCCCACTCCCGCAAGCTTGGGCTATCAGTTGTCTGCCAGTCAGTTAATTACGGCTTCTTGGGCAATAGATGGTAAAACCACATCTGAGCAACTTCCGGTACAACTGCAAGTGATCAACAACGAAGTGGTGCTGGCAGGCTTCTCATCCTGGGGGACGAGAGTACTCTCACTGTCTTACGATGGAGAACAAATTCAAACCGAAGTGCTCAACGGTTTACAAGGTTCGCTACCGCAGCCAGAACAGGTATTATTTAACCTGATGATCACGCTCTGGCCGAGTTCCGCTTGGGAAGGGTCGTTAAATGAGGTAAGGTGGCGAATTATTGATAAAAATAATTCTCGCGCCATCTTTGATAGCGACGGTGAAAAGATCATTGAGATTCAATACAGTTCGTCTAACAAGTTAGAGGGTAAGATTGATTTTCATCACCTCAAACATCAGTTTTCAATTTCTATTCAAACACTACAACATCAGATTAATTAAGAACAATTTAGAATAACAATATGCCTATTCGCTCTTCTCAACCTTTGTATATTCAGGCCTGTGGCTTTCACTCTGCCATGGGACAAGATGATGCGCTCATCCACCAGTGTTTATCAGGAGCGAAGCCATCCAACATGGTGGTTGACCAAGATATTTTAAATTCAGGCCGCCAAACAGTAATCGGTCGAATCGCACAGGCGTTACCGCAATTACCACCCGCACTCAGCCAGTTTGATACGAGAAACAACCGCATCGCACTTTCGGCTTTGCAGCAAATCGAAGGCGACGTGCGTGACGCCATTGCTAAATATGGTCGTGACCGTATCGCGGTCGTGATCGGCACCAGCACATCTGGCATTTCAGATGGCGAAATCGCATTTGGTGAAAAGCTGGCAAACGATAATTTTCCTGCCGATTACCATTACACCAAACAAGAGCTTGGTAACTGCAGCGATTTTATTGCCGCCTACTTTGATTTGAGCGGCCCACATTACTCAGTGTCAACCGCTTGCTCTTCTAGTGGTCGTGTTTTTTTATCCGCGCAACGCCTGATTCGCTCTGGCATTGTTGATGCGGTTATTGTGGGTGGTGTAGATACCATTTGTCGCCTAACACTAAACGGCTTTAACGGTCTAGAAGCTCTATCCGATAGCCTTTGTAAGCCGTTTGATCAACATCGCAACGGCATCAATATCGGCGAAGCCGCAGCATTAATGTTGCTAAGCAAAACACCTGCGCCCGTTGCTCTTCTCGGAGCTGGCGACAGCTCAGACGCACACCATATTTCCGCACCACATCCAGAAGGGTTAGGCGCAGAAGAAGCGATGAAAAAAGCGTTGGCCAATGCAGGACTTACAGCGCAAGACATTGGTTACATCAACGCGCATGGCACAGCAACGCCGTTAAACGATGCGATGGAAAGCAAAGCCATTCATCGCTGCTTTGGTGACTCCGTTCCCGTCAGCTCGACAAAGCCACTTACCGGACACACATTAGGCGCAGCAAGTGCAACGGAAGCCGCGATCGCTTGGCATATTCTCAAGTACAACCTTGATTTGCCAATACAACACTGCGAAACCAAAGCAGACGATATCCATATATCGTTAGTTGAGACGCCAACCAAACTGGGTAACAAAGCGATTCTCAGCAACTCTTTTGCTTTTGGTGGCAATAATATTAGTCTTATTTTTGGTTACGCTCATGACTAAATTTCCTCCCATCGAACAACTTTTGCCACACGACAAACCAATGATCTTGGTTGATCGTGCTTTGGATGTTCAACAAGATACGATTCACTGCCAGGTTGATATCGCAGAACACAACCCGTTCTTCGACTCGGCCTCTCAAACTGTGCCAGCTTACGTTGGCATTGAGTTTATGGCGCAATCTGTCGCGGCGTGGTCTGGTTACCACGCATTAATGAAAGAACAAGCGCCACCGATTGGCTTTTTGCTTGGTAGCCGTCGATACACGTCTGAATGCGATGCGTTTTCTCGCGGACAGGTGCTCGATGTGTATGCTGAAAAAGTTATGGAAGATAACGGTATGGCGGTTTTTTCAGCCCGTATTGAGCTACAAGGAACTGTTGTAGCGACTTGCCAATTGAACGTTTACGTTCCATCAGAAGAAAAATTACAAGAAATGAAAATCAGGAGTCAACAATGACCCGACAAGTCCTCGTTACAGGTGCCAGCAAAGGCATCGGTAAAGCCATTGCCGTTCAATTAGCCAAAGATGGTTTCCAAGTCATTGTCCATTACATGGGCGATCAACAAGGCGCGCAAGACACCCTAAACACCATCGAACAGCATGGTGGTAGCGGTCGTCTTATCCAATTCGACATCAGTGACCGTGCAGATTGTCGTGAGAAGCTAGAAGCCGATATCGCCGAACACGGCGCTTACTATGGCGTCGTAAACAACGCTGGCATCACAAAAGATACCGCTTTCCCTGCGATGACCGAAGAAGAATGGGATGGTGTGATTCATACCAACTTAGATAGCTTCTACAACGTTCTTCACCCTTGTGTTATGCCAATGGTGCAAAAGCGCAAAGGAGGCCGAATTGTTACCCTTGCATCAGTCTCTGGCCTAATGGGGAATCGTGGTCAAACTAACTACAGCGCAGCGAAAGCGGGCGTAATTGGTGCAACAAAATCACTCGCTCTTGAACTGGCAAAACGCAAAATTACCGTAAACTGCGTTGCTCCAGGGCTTATCGACACAGGCATGGTAGACGAACACGTGAAAGAACACGCGATGCCGCAAATTCCTTTGCGCCGCATGGGAGAGCCAGAAGAAGTTGCTGGTTTAGTCAGTTACCTTATGTCTGACATCGCAGGCTATGTAACTCGCCAAGTCATTTCGGTAAACGGAGGCCTAGTATGAGCCGTCGAGTTGTTGTAACCGGAATGTCAGGCGTGACTGCGTTTGGTAACGATTGGCAATCTGTCGAACCAAAACTGCGTGACTGCCAGAACGCGACGCAATACATGCCTTCTTACGAACAGTATGATGGTTTGAACACCAAGCTCGCGGCACCAATTTTAGATTTTGAACTGCCAAAGCACTACAAGCGCAAGCAAGTACGCGGCATGGGGCGTGTTTCCAAATTGGCGACCGTCGCAACAGAAAACGCACTAAGCCAAGCAGGTTTGATTGGTAACGACGTGCTAACCAACGGTCAAACGGGTATCGCATACGGCTCATCAACAGGCAGTACCGACGCAATCGGTGCATTTGGTGTCATGCTAAATGAGAAAACCACTAAAGCGATCACCGCAACGACTTACGTGCAGATGATGCCGCATACTACGGCAGTGAACGTTGGTCTATTTTTCGGTTTGAAAGGCCGAGTGATCCCAACCAGCAGTGCATGTACTTCTGGCAGCCAAGCAATCGGCTATGCCTACGAAGCGATCAAACACGGCTACCAAACGGTGATGGTTGCTGGTGGCGCTGAAGAATTGTGCCCAACGGAATCTGCTGTCTTCGATACCCTTTTTGCCACCAGTCTGAAGAATGAAGACCCGAAAAGCACACCAAGACCTTATGACTCCGATCGCGATGGTTTGGTGATTGGTGAAGGTGCGGGAACGCTAGTTCTGGAAGAGCACGAACACGCCGTCGCTCGTGGCGCGAAAATCTATGCAGAAATCATCGGTTTTGCCAGCAACTGTGATGCCGCACACGTCACTCAACCACAGATGGAAACCATGCAAATCTGTATGGAAATGGCTTTGCAAAACGCGGGGATTCCTGCTGAGAAGATCGACTATGTATCTGCTCACGGCACTGCCACCGACCGCGGCGATATTGCGGAAAGCAACGCAACAGCGAATGCTCTGGGCAAAGTGCCAATCAGTTCACTCAAGAGCTACTTTGGCCACACACTAGGCGCCTGTGGCGCGATTGAAGCGTGGCTAGGTTTAGAAATGATGCACACAGGCTGGTTCAACCCAACGCTCAACCTAAAAAACCTCGACGAGCAATGTGGTGATTTAGACTACATCGCCGGACAAGGCCGAGAGCTGGACGTGAAATATTTGATGAGTAACAACTTCGCCTTTGGCGGCATCAACACCTCCATCATCTTTAAAAAGATGTAATGCCCTTAGTAAATGCAAAAGCGCTGGTTAACCAGCGCTTTTTTGTTGGTTGCCTATCAGGTTCATATATCACGCTGTAACGGCAAACAAGACATTACCATTCCGCGATACAAAGGCGACTTTTAACACCACGAATTTGTAATCCCATCGCTTCAAAGACATGCTCAAAATCTTGACAAGATGCAGGCACATTAGGTAGCGACAATGAAGCCTCGGTAAAAAACGTCCGACTCAAATTATCCGTCTCTCCCCAAGCTAACTGCCACCAATCCAAAATTCGCGGCTTGGATGCGTTTAATCGATAGCTAGCAGGAATACGATCACGCTTGTTTAGGTTTTCAACCTTAGATGTTGGTAGTAAGTTCCACTTATCATTGTTGGGCCAATAAGCAAATGGCAAACAGTGATCAACGTGATACTCATTTCGTAATTTGCTTCCACTCCATACACTGACAATGTCGCAATGGCTGAGCTTCAACTGTTCAATTCTCTTTCGCACGACTCGCGTATCATGGTCTTTATCAATCCAGACCAAACAATCATGATACGTTTGCAGTGGAATACCCCGCTCTTGATTAGACCGAAATCGTTGCATTTCCATAATCCATTGGTTGACCACCAGCGGCTCAATCCAAGAGTTATACAATCGAAAACAATCCCAAAGGCTTTCATCCAACACAAACAGCCCATAACCTTCGAGGAACTCGCTATCCACAACAATTGAACGTTTTGGCTTCTTAGCTGAACGAATCATTTCAAAGTAAGGGTTTGATTTATCACCTTGATAGGTAAAAGTGACGGGACCATCTTTTATGGTTTTTAAGCTGTCTTTTATCGCTTTATCAAGCGCCACTGCATCTTCACCAAAAAATGTCGTGCCTATAGCAAGATCATCAGGACTTAAATGGGAAAGTCTGCCCCAGCCATCGGGCTTTATAAAACCTAGCCCTTTAGACGAGTTCGAGCTTTGCTGGATGTTCTCTTTATCGATTAAACGCTTAAATTGACGAATCCAATATAAGCCAACTAATCCTAATGGGATTGCAACTTTACCTTCGCTGCGATCAACCACTGCACCAGAATGAGCGTCTGCAATACGTAGTAAAGTACGTAGTAGTGCGAGCTTATAGGTAGCCGATTTGGAATCATTGACGATAATGTGGCGAACCTTATTCAGATCACCGGAACCATCATCAGGCAAAGACATCACTACAGTTTGCCAAGATACACCCGTTCGCTTTAACTGATCGTCATCGAGAGATACGTTTCTCACCATTAAAGCGCTATTCTTTGCAAACTTTTCGAGCTCTTCAACCGATACGGGATAAGCTTTACGACCGTCAGAAAAGTCACCGTGACGAAGGCTAATCACCAATCGACCATTAGGCGCTAACAAATTTGCAAGTTTGCGAAATGCACGTTCACGGTGCGTAGGCGCAAGATGCATCCATACCGCACTGACAAGAATTAAATCGAAGCGAAAGCCAAGATTAATGGTTTTCTCAAGCTTAGGTAATGCATCTTCAAGCCAAGTAACGGAATCGCCACAGTAAGACTTACCAAGCCTTAGAAGTGCTTGAGCAGGCTCAATCGCAACAACTTCACACCCATGCTCAGCCATCCATTTCGCGTCTCGACCAGAGCCCGCGCCAACATCTAACACACGATCTCCAGCCTGGGGCCAGAAGACTCTCCAACTCGCGTGGACATCCTCAAACTGGATCGATGTGTATTGCTTCGCGAAAGAGTCGGCGTGTCGGTCATAAAAGTTAGAAGTGGCAGGCATAAAGGTTAACGAAAGGTAATTAATATGCGTCCATATTAATTGCTAGAAATTGCAATGGCTAGAATGCCATTCAAAAGTTGTAGATAGAGTGGCAATTACAGCCAAAAACCTAAAAACGACAAAGCCCCGACAACTCAAAGAGTTATCGAGGCTTTTGAATAAATGGCACGCCCTATTGGATTCGAACCAATGACCACATCCTTAGAAGTGATATGGTTTTATAGTTTCAAACGATAACACAAGATTAAGCAACAAAATAAAATCAATTACTTACATCAAACCTAGATAGTAATCATACTACTTACGATTACATACAACTACACTAAATCACTTCCTTACTTGACTAGTTACTTGACTAACTTTATTGTTAGTCAAGTTGCGCTAGTTCGTGAGTTGAGGTGATAAAATGCTAACTGTAAAAGAGATAAAGGGATTACAGCCGAAGAAAAGTCCATATTACGTGTGGGACAAAACAGGAGAACGAGGAAAAGGTCGGCTCGGAGTTCAAGTCATGCCCTCAGGTTCAATCAACTTCAAATTCCGCTACTTCAAAGGCCCTAATAATACTCAGTTTATACCTCTCGGGAAATTTCCAGGTATGACCCTTTCCCAAGCTCGTGACCTTTGCAAAGAATATAGTGACCTATTATCTCAAGGAATCGATCCAAAAACCGAACGAAAGAAACAAGCCGAAGAAAAAGCCAAGGAAGAGCGTGAACAAAAAGAATTAGGAACGTTTGAGCAACTCATCAATTTTCATACGCAGCACAAAAAAGATAAAGGTAACCGCTCATATCAAGACGAATATCAAAAAATCGTTGCCAACGTATTCCCTTATGTCGACATAAATAAAAAAGCTAAGGACTTTGAAGCCGAAGATTTTCTTGACGCTTTAGCAATCCCTATAGACCAAGGTTACGATTCGAAAAGCAACAAAATCCGTTCAATTCTTCATGCTGCTTTTAACTTTGCTTTGGAGTATGACAATGACCCCAAATATCGCAATCGAGGCGCAAAATTCGGAATCAAAAGCAACCCTATATCTAATATCCCAACACAATCCGAAAAAGTGGGAAACCATTACCTGTCATGGAAAGAAGTAATTCACCTTCTTTATGACATGGAACATCGGTATGACGATTTAAACCTCGCATATCAAACTAGGCAGGTATTAAGGCTTTGTTTCTATCTCGGAGGACAGCGCCCACACGAAGTGGTAACGATTAAGTGGTCGAATATCAATTTTGCTCAAAGAACAGTTCTAATCACTGAAGCTTTCCAAAAAACCAAGAAGAACCACATGGTCCCACTCACTGAATCTGCGATCAAAATACTAGAAGAAATTAGAGAACAAACAAGCAGTACTAATAGCCCATTTGTTTTCTATAAGAAAACAAATACTGATGAACATATGCCAACTAACACAATTGCTCAAGCGCTAATTACGTACAAAAAAGTGACAAAAGTGAGGTCGTTTGTCGCTAGAGACTTTCGTAGAACGGTAAAGACTTTAGGTGGCGAAATCAAAATCTCAAAAGAGTATCGTGACCGTATACAGGGACATGCCATTAATGATGTGTCAGGCAGACACTACGACATGTACGAATACATCGATGAAAAGCGTTCAGGGCTAGAGAAATGGGAAGAGGCGCTCAATTCACGCCTTGAGGATTATAAGCTCATATACCTTGAGAAAGAGCTTCCTTGGAAGAAGGAGAGCCTTGCTTCCTAATATGTAAGGCATGTTATGCGTAACATGTAACTAGAGCATAACGAGTTAGCTGCATTTAATTATTTAATCTGGCGCTTGCCTCACTAGAAAACCTTAAATGCCTAGTCCCCATCAAGTTTGGTTTTGCACTGGTGCTATGACTATCTACTGGATAAAGTAGCTAGGCTACAGAGCTTCGCTCTGTAGGTTTTCTATCAAGAGTGAACATTGTTCTACTTTGTTAGTCAGTGTAATCCTAGCCCATATTCAAGCTGGTTTTTGGACTAAAGTGAGTTGTGCTCCTTGGGACACGCTGCTTTTCAGATTACTTTTTTCATTGCAGTCAACCTACATTTGACAGACCTAATTCACTCACCCGCTATAACTTCCTAAAATCAGACACCAATTTATAACTTGCCGATTAAGTTAGGTTGGCAGTTTGATGCAGAGCTTTTCAAAAACTCATTAGCAATTCTAACTATGTTGGCAATTAACTTTTGATCTGTGGTGAAGAACCCTAAAGGTATATGGACGGGACTAATATCAGGTAAAGCTAGGTGATAGCTCACAGCAGCAAACTCTCCCTCTAAAACCAAAACCTCAACGCTACCATCAAATAACCCGTTTCTTATGCCTTCACAAAATTCCAAGTTACCTAATTTGTGTTTCCACAATTTACCAGCCTGGCTTTCAACATTGGGATGGTTGTCACAAGGTAAGTAAAGCTTCAACTCATAATTTCTACTTTTTCCCTTGTTACTATAGTTAATTAGAGTCGCTTTAGCGTTGTTAAACCCTTCACTCATTCCCCAATAACGAGTGTTTGCACCATACCAAGATAACACTTTTGCTTTTTGTGCTTTTTTAAAAGGCTTTAGTTGTTTTAAGTGATTCTCAATTACACTAAACGGCTGTTTACCATATAACGGCCCCAATATCAGATAATAAGGCTTATCATATGAACCTGCCACCATTTCAGCGAGCAGACTTCGAAGATCTATGCTGGCATCATTAATAAACCGAGAAATGGACATATCTTCAAAGGTATCCCAAGCCGAAATAATACTATTAAGGTTGTTGCTTAATCTAAAATTTTCTGTTTCGTTTAAAATTTCTTGTGCCACTGCTTCGTCATTTACGTATTCCTGACGAAGATCTAACGGCTTAAGTTGGTTGTTTAAATCGATCTCAAATCTGCGTCTAATTCTGTGAGCAATAGTTTTCTTTCTTGTAACTTTATCAACGGAATAAAGGCTAGGCAGTGAATTTTCATGAATCTTGAACCCGCCTAATTCATCATTTTGAACAAGTTGCTGAAAGTGTTTAGTAAACATTGCTCTTGCATGTTGCTCACTTAAGCTCTGTATTTCATGATTTGCTTTTAAGCGAAGGCCTGAATGCCAATTGTCATGCTGGTTTTTAACTTTATTAAAGCCTGCTAGTTCAAAAGACAGAGAAGCAGTTCGAGTCTGGGGCTTTTCAACCATAGGCTTATCATCCAACGATGAAAAATAACCTTTAGCTAGTGGGGTTAAAAACAACTTTCCATCATCAGAATATGCAATCTCCCCTTTACTAATGGGCTCTTCAATTGCTGCCGCAAGTTCTCGTTGGTTAAAACCAAAAAATGAAGACAATTCAAACTTTGAGAGTGGTGAAATATAAAGAGCTTTTAGCAAAAACTCCTTAATGAATGGGAAACCTTGTTTGCTTAAATATGAGAATTCAATTTTAAATGTCTCTGTAGGTACAATGTAGTCTACTTCATTAAATTCAATCGTTGTGTTTTCCATAACCGTTATACCGCCTTCTTAAACTTCTTGGTTTTAGCATCTACAAAGCGATATAAGCTTTCATTAGCATTTTCTTCCATATAGGTAATCACTTTTCCAAACGGAAGATGGCTATTTTTCCCTTGCCACATTCTTTTATCACCAACAATAACTAACCTGTCCATTGCTCTAGAAAGAGCGACATTTATTCTGTTAGGCAAGTACATGAAACCTGATGACTGCCTTTGGTCTGAGCGGGTAACAGACAGAATAATAATTCTATTCTCTTTACCTTGATAACTATCTACCGTATCAATATTAAGCAACTTTATAAGCCCATCAGAAAAACCAGACTGTTTAACTTTTCGTCTTAAATACCTTTTCTGCTCTGCATACATACATATGATACCTATAGCAGCTTCACCTTCTTTTACTTGCTCTAACAACGAACTTAAAAAGTTCTTGTTCTCATCCACTTGTTTGAGCACATCAACAATAGCTTCAGCCTCTTTCTCATTGTAAATGTTATACCTTGAGCCATTTTCTTGGTGTTTCGCTTGTTTACCTAAATGTGAGGTATCAACCCACGTAGTAAATGCGTTCATCTCATTTGGCACGTCACGGTAAATATCAGGAATTTTACGATCACCATTCTCAAGCTCACCATCGTAAAAGCATTGTGATACTAGAGAACCGATAGCAGGTGCCATTCGATATTGCACAAGTAGTTTGGCCCCTACTTGCTGGCCATAATCACTTTCAAATGCCCGCGCAAAATCACTTTCAATTAATTCATCAATATCATTGGAAGACGGAATACCTAAATGCCTTGCCAATGCCTTTTTATGAGGGTCAGTATAAAGAGGCGGTAATTGCTTATGATCACCTACTAAGAGAATTCGTTTACCAACTTGCATTGCAATAGCAAGTTCACTAGCAATAGAACGAGCGGCTTCATCAATAATAATCCAATCGTACTGATTAGTTGCAATATCAATATTCCAATTGCCTATACCAACACAAGTACCAGCAACCAATTGTTTTGAGCGAGCAAGAAATTCGTCCATATTGGCATTGCCAGACTGCATAACTCTGATCATGTCTTTCGACAATTTCACTAATCGTTGGACCGAACTAGAAGTATTATGCTCAATAGCAAACTCGCGGTTTAAATCTTTTATTAAGTCACTTCTAACTTCACTTAAGTTATCGTGCCAATCTTTGTTGATTCGTATACTTTGAGGCAGCCTGCTATTAATAAGAGACTTTCGTTCACCAATTTGTTTCTTAATGGCTTTTTTCTGTTTAGCTTCTAAGTCATTATCATCTATTTCTCTCAACGCACTTTCTTGTTCTGTGATCAAAGAAAGAAGTTTTTTATCTAAAGCTAAATAGGCTTCTAAATATTCATTGGGGGCTTTTAATGATTTAGCTAGGCTTAACACTCTATATTTTAACTGAGTCTCAAATTGCTCAACTTTTTGGCTAACAATGTTGTCAGAATATGCGTCGCGCAAAGAATGAGATATGGTTGATTCACTTCGACTAAACCGAACAACATCAAGTTTTGTTTTTAAACGACTACAATGTTTCCTAATACGCTCTGCAGCGGTATTCACAGCCTCATGAGACTGGCTGACTAGTAGGATCCTTTCTGCACCTTGCCTTTCTATTAAATAATGAACAAAAGCAGCAATAAATTCCGTTTTACCTGTACCTGGAGGTCCTTGTAACATTGAGAGAGGGCCAAACCTTAATAGCTTTTGAAAAGCAATACGTTGCTTTTCATTAAGCGTTTTAACAACCTTACCCTTATCGTCCTTTATGTCATAACAAGCAAAGTCACTGTCAGTAACTGTTAAGTCGTAATCTGTAGGTTCTAACGTACAGTCAGGTTCAAAATATTCAGATAAATTTTCAACAACTGAGTCTTGGTCAAGAATGCGTGTTAAGGCGTTCTTTCGTTTATTGAAAGAAGACTTATCCGCTTTGCTGCGGAAGAATATGGTATCACTCTCTTTCAAACGGTAAGCGCGGGGAGTGTACCGAGATAATTGTACTCTATTTAATCCAGAAGCAGACAAATTAACTTCGCCGACAAAGTAATCTTCGTCACCATCAACAATAATCGCTTCAACCTGATCTTTAGCTGTAAACCCATCAAGTGGATCTCTATCTGCTTCATAAGGTAAGATAAGCGTATCTTTATTATCTCTGTGTGTTGTTGGCTCACCAGTAAGCTCTACATAGGGATGAGATTCAGTCTCCGTTTTAAGAATTGCTTGCCAAAGTTCACTCGTAGATATTGGTTTAACATTTGCTTCAACTTCAGCAGGTTGAGCTTGAGGCTCTAATGATATTGGTTTTACTTTGTGTAGCTTTAACTGGAATTGCTTTACTGCATTCTCAAAACTATAAAACTGACGAATGCGTCTATTAATGTTGTCTAAGTAGCTCGCTCGACCTTGCGAAATTCGAATACCAAACGGTAGCTCAAGAACGGCATTTTCTATATCTCTACGAGAAACTTCACTCCTATCACTTTTGATAGGGCGTAATCCGTGCTCAAATTCGAAGCGAGCGTCATCGAAGAAAAGTTTTTGAACGCCACCTAACCCTGAAAATACAACAACTAATCCATAACCTTTGCTGCGATTTTCTTCAATTGAAACATACAACTTACCGTTATCAGGATATATAGTAACCGACTCAAAGTCTTCTCTATTACTTCCAATTTCAATATCGATTATTTCAACAGTTGGGGTAGTTGTTTTTTCAGGGTTTAAAACAGCATCTTTAAAACGAGTTAACTCTTTAAAACCAAAATCGACATCTTCAAGCTCATGAATAATTGCTAGGCTAATCGCTTCGAAGTTGTCGTTTTTAGTACCCCATTCGATTTCTAATAGCTCCGAAGCTATCTTAATAACGGCATAGTTGTCACGCTCAAATGCAGAACTATTATCAATATCTATAGGGCTATATTCAGTGTTCAGTAGTTCTTTTGAATCATGGTGAAAATCTAAAATATCAATAATATAAACATCACCTTGCTTATCAACAATGACGTTTTCTGGCTTTAAATCACCATGTGCAAAGCCTAATGAATGCATATGTTCAACATGAGAAATTAAGCTTTTTACGATATCGTTTCTTCTATTACGCATTCGATAAGGGTCTAAAGCTTCGCCCTCAACCCACTCAGAAACCAAATACAACGAGCTATCTCGTGCTGTAATCCCATAATCAACAACTGTAGGTATAAAGCTTAAATCGATGCTCTGTAGCTTTTCTACTCGCTCTAAAAACGATAATGTGCGTAAACCAAGACCAGCGTTAATATCGGTAGGATTGATGTTGTTCCATACTTTTACTATACCTGAGTCAGCCTTATAAACCTCTTTAACATCTGATTCAGTTATAAATTCGACTTCAGGGTGCAGCCTAGAAACTTTAGTTGCCTTAACAAAGCGCTCTAATTCTTTACTAGAAAAACTAAACGCTGCTTCTTTGCTGGGCTCTCGTTCTACTAATGCATCGAGCAATTCACCAGCATTAGCAAAAGTTTCGCCTTCAAAAGCCCTTAAAAGTGTTTCACCATACCAGTCACCACATTGAGTTAACTTTTCTGAAATTGTTTTTTCAAGGTTTGGCGTTAACCGCACTGCCTCCAAAATAGCCCAAGCGATAATCGCTAATCGGACAACGTCATAATGGTATGGTGAAGAATAAGTCGTATCTTGATTGTAGACAGACAACTCATCTCTAATATCACCAACGGTTTCTTTTTTACGTGCAAATGTCGATATGAAATTAGAAAGAGCTACACGTTGCCCAGTGCTTAACCAAATACTGTGATTTCCGATATCTCGGTGTGCGAGTTGTAGTTGGTGCAAGTCAGCAAAGCGAGCGACTAATACTCGAACTAAGTTAACTCTTTCATCGATTGATAAGTTCTCACCATAAGTGGTGATAAAGTCATTAAGGCGCTCATGCCCATGGGGAAGCTCAACAACCTCATTATATTGCGAGGTGATCTTCTCTTTAGTTGGTATAGTTAGCGATGAAACACAATGCTCGTAAAGCTCTCTGCTTTCTCGTTTTATTTTTGTCAGTACTTCACGTTCACGAGAGACTATTTTTATTCGACCATCAGGCGTTTTAGCATCGTGGTTAGAAAGATTATCGAAATCCCAGCTACGTATAATGGCATGATCATTTTTGTCCGCTTCACTTTGAGCAAAAAACTCTTTATAAACCTTATTTGGATGCTCAAATATTTGCTCTTGCCCTAACCAGCCCTCAACAGACAAAGGCTTAGCCTCTACTTTTTTATCATTAAGCAGTAAGCTTTTTTCTAATAGTGGAATATCTTTAAGTAGAACTTTAGCATCTGGGTGCGGTGTGAAACGTTTATTAAATTGCCCTTCGTTTGAACACAGTTTACAAAAATCACCTAGCGACAAAGTATTAGCTAAATCTTTTTTAGGTAAGTGCGAAAAGTTGCTGTTACCACTCATCACAACTACAAAGTGAACATGGGGAGTACGGCCTTCGTTTTTAAACTTACCAGCAAATGGCTTCAGTAAATTCTTTAACAGAAACTCTTTATTACGAGTGACTTCAACAGGAGATTTACCTCGGTCTTCATCACCCCAATACCACTTACCATTGCTTGAAGTTATTGGCTTTCCGTTCCAATGTTTAAGCTCAACAATAAGTATGTTGCAATGAGTAACAATTAATAAATCTATTTCGCCTTGCTTGTTTTTATTAATAAATCGGAAACCTGCATATCCTTTCCAGCCTTCATTAAAGGGCTTTTTTAACGCTTGAAGTGCTTCAAATCCTTGTCCTTTATTTACGCCTTTACCTTTCTGCTTTTGCACACTTGAAGCACTGAGCACATTTTCAATTTTTTTAATAGCATCAATTTCGTGGCGCTCTAGCCCACCTTCCCAGTATTTGATATCCATGTATATTTCTTGTTATTTGTTAATCCAATGAGAAAAATCTACTTACTTAAAGATGAGAGACTTAGAAGGGCTTAGTTGCTTCGTATTAAACAAAATGGTCCTTATGTATTCGTAAGTAGACTTAAGACTTCAAACGGTATTTTTACACTATTGCTAATGATTGATGATCAACCATTTTCGTATTCAACTCAAGTTATACTAGCCGTTTATGTGACTGGGAATGACATAAGAAACCACAAAGTATCATGCCAATTAGCTAGTTAGGGTCTAACGAGCTGTCGCGCTAATTTTTTCAGCCGTTTGTGTCTCTTTGAACAAGGCAGATGCAGTGAAAGTGGCACGCACGGTTCTTCGAGGGACGACACTTGGTAACTAGTGTCGTTTACTCGACATAAACGTGTTTAAAGTATCCCATGTTTGGAGAGGGGGGAGCTGCCTTCTTTCAATTTGCTCGATGATGATGTTTCAGAGTGATAAAGGGTTATAAATAAATTGTATTAGTTGTAGTACAGCTCTGTTCAGGTTCCACGATTCTTTGAATAAGGGAAGGGGAACACTGTTCTTGAGATGTCTATTTGTGAGTCATTTGGTTATTTTCTTCTTTTATGAAAAGGAGAACTCAACCTCATTACCGCTGAGGTTGAGTGTCCGTAAATAAGCTTTATTGATGGTCTGATGCCGATTCGCTTGAGTTGATGTCTTGCCGTTCGGCTAAACGACCTTCAAGTTTGGCTTTTTCGATAAGGGCTTGCTGCATTATATCGTTACACTGGGTCAGCTCAGTACGAAGTTGGTCATTTTCTGCTAGTAGCCTGTCTCTTTCTACTGCCAGTACAGCATTAGTCCGTTGATATTCAAAAGAAGCGTCTGTACAAACCTGCAATTCTTGCACTAGGCATTCTAGTCTCTGCACTTCACCATAAAGATTGTCTTTTTCTTTTGTGAGTATTGAGACCTTATCAGGCAATGGATCAAGTTCTGCTAACTTGTCTTGAAGCTCTTCTATCGTTTCGCTAGACTGAATTACCTGCTGGCGTCTTAGCTCAGATTGATGTTCCGCTATTTTGACCCGAGTCTCTACAGCCTGAGATATATCATGTTCTACTGCTTGCCAAAGGGAGTTTATATCAAGCTTAAATGCTGCTTCAATAGGGGCAGAAAACCACTCTGGGATTTCATTATAGTTCTTTGTGATTCTTGACTGCATTGCATCCAGCACACTAAATACGATCTGAACTTTTGTATACTTCCCACCTACTGCCTCTTGGAGTTGAGTCGGGTTTTTGAATGGTTTTCCAGCAGCCCTTGCTTCTTCAAATGCATTTAGGTAGATATCAAAGCTCGTCCCTTTTTCTGGGTCTTTTTGGGCATTGAGCATTTCTTGCACGTATTTTTGTTTGACTGATTCACGTACCTGCGAGTCAGTAAGTTGCTTAGTGTGTACGTTCATTTACTTACTCCCTTAGTACGCTAGCTCTGTAGCTTGTTTATCTAACCATGCTTCTATAGTTTCACGTTTCCAGCCAACAACTCTTGGGCTAATGGCTATAGCAGGTGGCAGTCTACCCTCTTTTCTCCATCTCCAGATTGTTACTTTTGTTACGTCAAGTTGTTTTGCTAAGTCATTTATTCTTATGAATTTTTTATCAATCATTTTTATTTTTCTCGTTTGTTTTGATTGTGCGTTTGTTTTGATGTAATCGTATGTAATATGCTGATGAGCTTGTAGAGGTAGCAAAAGACATAATGGGTGACACTAGTGGATGATTTAGCAGCAGTGTGGCTGAACAAGCAGTTACTGAACAACCTTGAGAAGCTAGAAGAAATTGCAAAATTTGAAGGGAAGAAACTTACTCAAAAGAAGAGTAGAGATGGAATTTCAGTATTAGACGCTTTTGATGTCCCCTTAGAAGAGTTAGTAGCAGGAGTGTTAGCTGAAGACATTCCGTTCCTAGTGTCCTTCATTGGCAAGCGTCCTCGAACCATTCAAGAATTTATTCGCTTTTCAGGCGGCTTGAGCACATGTATTGAGAAGCTAATCGATTATCGCGTGTATTATCCAGTAAATAGTAAAAGAGCACGTCTGCAAGATCAGGAGTCTGCGATTATTGATTATGTTGATGTAATTGAACAGATGCTTGTGAAGGCGAAAGGGAAAACACCTCAAAAGCCATCTTCAGACAAGGTGGAAAAAGATTACACAGCAATGTCATTGCCATTTTGTGCCTTGTGTTTTAGACGGGTAAATCAGTCCCATTACTACTGTAAAGAGCATCATTCATCTCGTAATTCTATCGTTTATAAACAAGCAACTCGCAGATTGATGTCTGCGGTATACCGACATTCAAGTGATTCAGATGAGCAAGCTAAGTTAGAGAAGCACAAACGTGGTGAGCAAAAACTAGATGCGAAAACACTATATAGATGGATGGATTTGTTTTCTACTCCGTCAACATTGGCGATTACGGATTTAAATAAGCTGGATCAGGGGGCTGATGGCTGGCAAGCTTTTGCGAAGTGTATTCTCGTTTTTACCGTAGAGCATTATCCGTATACTTCTAAGAAACTCCCTGAGATGGTCAATGGATCTAACTTTGATGATTGGATCATCAAGATTGTAAAGCTCTTGGGTGGTCAAGTTGAAGCTAATATGTGGAAACATAAGGATTCAGGTGTATGGATGATTAACTCTAATTTAATGCAAAAGGCATTGACGATATTGAACTGCTTGAGCAGATATGAGGCGATGTGTGTAGTTGAAAGTTATGAAGTGAAAACTGGCTCTAAGTCAGGAAGTAAGGTGGACAGTTCCAAGCACGAAATTGCATATCGGTTACTGAAAGAAAAAGAAACGGATGACTCAATCACTGTTTCTTTGATTGCGAAAGAATCAAGTTTATCACGAGCGGCTATTTATAAAATAATGAACAAAGATAATTGATGCAAACATTTAATTAGTACAGGTTATCCAAGACGCAACCTGTCATTTTTAGATAAAACTTCAACCAGATAAATTAAATTATCGCTGTTATCAAGAACACAGTTCTCGTAAATTTCAATTTATTTACACAATCGCAATTACTTTTTTGGTTTTTGGTTTTTGGTTTTTGAATATTAGAAAAGTAACTTACGTTTGAACACTGTTCTATAGAGTTCAAACGTAAATTAACCTCTTTATATCCCTATACACAATGCTAGTCGAACACACAGATAAAGGCTTTCTGGAAAAATAAACTGCTGTAGTAACTCCTAAAATCTGATGAAGATCAAAGCGAATTTTTTTGATGCACGAAAAACCACATTGCGGACAAACCTCTCTGCACGAAAGCTTACGCTACGTGCGGACAAATAAAAAGTGTCACACGAAGCACTAAAACTGTCGTTTGCGACACAGTAATTGCGCTCTTCGACAACGAAAAAAAATCAACAAGCGCAAGTTTTGCTCATTTAATTTTAGTTTTTCTGTTTTTCTCCTTATATTAAAGCTATAACCGTTATAATAGTTATAACAGTCATAATAGTTATAACATATTTTTTTGAGGGAATGTAGCTTTAATTTTTAATTTAATAATAGATCAAAATTAAAACCAACCACCCATAGAAATAAACACACAAAATATATTTATATATATAACACTTTATCACGAACAATCATGCTATTTTAATAGCATGATTAAATAAAACAACTCCAAGAAACATTAAATTAAGACTATCAATGTATTTTATTTTTAATTTATTAACAGCAGTGCGAGATATACCTAGGATTTTCGCAATCTCATTCATTGTTATGTTAAGGTTTTCTTTTCGTTCTTCAAGCATCGCTTTGTGTATATGGCTTCTTTATCGATTAAGTCATTGTAAAATAGTTTGTTCTAACAGGTTTGTGGCCGATAATCGTGAAGCCAGAAAGTAGCTTTTCAAACTCGAACTGAGTGAGTGTAAGTACCTGATTTTTTTCTCTTTGGGAGGCCACTTATATTTGGCTTTTTCAAGCCGTTGATACCAGAGGGCGAAGCCTATTTTATCCTAGAACAACACTTTGATTTTATCACGCTGTTTATTGGCAAGCAGGACAATGCACCGCTGCCAAGAGACAAATTTATATCACTTTCGAGAATCGTGGCAAGGCCGTTGATAGACTTTCTAAAATCGACACTTTCACGATATAAATCAATTTCTGGGGTGCTGAGTGCATATGTCGGAGCATTCCGATCAGTCATTTCCCCGAGCGATAGCAATCACCAAAATACGCACTGAGCATACGTTTCATGACAGCGCACTGATAAGTGCTGCAAGATAGTTCGCTGGCGTGCCTTGTTGGATACTCAGTTCCTACGAGCTGCGCTTGGGTAGTTATAGGAAATCAAAGCCATTTCTGGCTTTGATTCATCCTATAGCGTTATAACTTGAAATAGTATTCCTTTATCTTTTCAGACATTTTCTGTCTACGATAAATTAGGAAGTCATCGTAGTTTTCTAACTTATATAACGTATTATCTAGTGGCATACAGTTAACTACAAAGTTATCATCTAAATCTTGTTTGTCACGAATCGAACCATACATTAAGTCACCGTTGTCACATTGAGCTTGTACCTGGTCGATGTATACATCAGGCGCAGAGTCGGCAATCTTGATATTGATCTCTTGCTGCAAAAATACATAGTTTGCCACCTGATTATACTTAGCCTGTGTGAAACCATTTTTCTTGAGATATGCTCTAGGGAAAACATGATGCATATCACCTTTATGTATCAGCATATCTTTGACCGAAATTGCAGAAGATAAAAATCCAACTTCATTAGCTGCTGCTTGAGCCGCAAGGTAAACTTTAAATGCAGAAGCATTAGTACTTGATGTTGTTAAATTTTGAACTAGCCGTAAATCCCAGAAAGCATCGGATAACTCAGTAGCCTCTACTCTGGATAAAAAATCTGTAAAATCATCACAACTAGAAATTGCCTTTATGTCCTGTTCAAACCTACTTTCAGGAGAGCCTGAATATCTGCCTGTCAACACTGACATTACGAACCAACGCCTAACCCAATGTTCGATTTTTGGTTCATTTCCGTAGTCACGTTTTAGTTTGAGGTAAAGAATATAAGCAAAGTTCAAAGCATTTTGCGAACGAATCATACTTCGACTAACAAAGCCTGTAGAACGGATAATCATTAAGAAACGTTTAAAATTTGTTTCGTTGATAAACTCTTTTACACCATTAGCGAGAGTATCATATGACGCCTCTTCTATCTCTTTCTCATATGTTCGAGCTTCAAAGTTTCGGCCAGATAATAGGCTGACTAAAAATGCCAACCGACCTCTATCAAAATTAGATGTGTAAGCCACTCTTAGCATGTCAGAATAATCTGGATCATAGAGGTCATCATTTTCGTTGCGTAGCCACTTCATAGCCTTGAAGTAATCAGTAGAGATGAAGGCCTCATCATTCTCGATATGTGCAATAAACTCAGGGGCTTTAGCAAGGTGACAAAAGTAATCAATCGCTTTTCGTAAAGTATTACCATTGAATTCTTCATTCGCTGCAATCTTTGACATAGCAAAATCTGCTTGGCTCAGGACGACCCCTTTAGAATTAATTCTGATAAAGATTTCCGTTACCGTTTCAATATCAAGCTCCGAATCCAGCTCAATCATGCCGATCTGTTTTTTTACGATGTCACAGAGCTTATCAATACGGTCATAAATCAAATCCGCTTCAATATCAGAATTAAGCTCTAGGTACTTTGGAACAAGATGATGCACCTTTACCTCACCACTCATTAGTGGTGCTATATCATTCACCCAAGTTTTGTCTTTCTCAATTGCAGGGTTCAGTACTTCAAACTTTTCTTCTAATGGATTAAAAGCTATCTTGATCTTAACAGTTTGGTACTTCTGATTAATTACAGGTTGGCCCGTGAGAGCTGCTTGTAAAGCGGTGACACGTTGCTGTCCATCAATAAGTACTTTCTTACCCTCAGAAACAGAGCCATCTTTGAGTTTTACGTTAGGGTTTTTCCAGGCAATGATGTAACCGACGGGAAAACCTTGGTACAAACTATCGATCAAGTCTCTTACTTTTGATGAATCCCATACGAAAGGACGTTGAATCTCGGGTATCGCTATCTCACCTGACTTAACCCAGTTGACCACTGAATCGATCATGTACTGATTTACTGTATATTTTTGAGTTGTCATTATTTTCCTCAAAAACCCATACCAGAACGCTCTACCTCTTCATGCAGCTCTTTCCAGTCAGGACAATACTTGGCGACTAGTTTCCAAAAGTTTTTGCTATGGCTTTTTTCTACGGTATGACATAGCTCATGAAGGATTATGTAATCCATCACCTTATTGGAAAACTCCATGCAACGAGGGTGGAACTCCAGAACATTGTTCTCGGTGCAGTTAGCCCAACGTGCATCAAACTTTTTTATGTGGAAAGTTGTGGCTTGCATACCCGTTTCCTGCTGCCAATAGCGTAAACGAGAAGCAACTTTGTCTAAGGCTTTTTGTTTGTAGAAACGTTCTAAAGCTGGTTTGAATCGCTCACGGCTGACGAAGTGGCCTTCGGGAGAAAGAACTTTAAAACGGCTTTGGTTAAACTTCACTTCTACCGTCGATAACTCTGGCGCAGGGATCACTTCACAATAGAAAGAACGACCACGGTAGGGCGCTCGGCTACCTGTGACGATTTCTTCTTTTAACGGTTGATTTACTTCGGCTAGGCGCTCTTTGATCCACCTTGCTCTATACTGAATCAGCTCTCGTTGCTCGTCCTCAGAGGCACTTGGGCCTCTAAGAAGAACGGTCTTACCTCGTTCTACAGTAACGTAGTGGTGACTGAGTTTTGAATCGAGCTTAAATTCCCACTCGATTTCAGTTGTACCGTATTGAAAAATTGGCATCTGTTTCTTTCGTCATTAATGAAGCAAAGGATCAGTTGTTCAGCATAATACTGAAAATTTCAGCAGAGTGCTGACGTGCTACTGTCATATCCCAGCCTCCAAGACCACGTAAAATCGTTCTGATTGTTTTCTTGATCTCATTGTGAATATCAGTCTGTTTTTTCCATATCGGAGACAACATTACTTCAGCGATATCAGGGTGGCTAAAGATGCCTTTAGTCCATGCCAGAGCTTCAGCTTCCTCTACCTGCTTTTCCAAGTAGTTGAACACGGCTCGCTCTGTTGCTGTTTCCAAGCCCATTTCAGATGGTTTTGCATCTTTATCACGAACACGCTGAGCAAAAAGTTCTAGCTGCTCTAGGAATAGAGCTTGTTCAATACGTCCTTCACGTTCATCTTGGATAAGTTTCTCTAGCTCTTCTTCCAAGTCGCCAAAGAAGGCAGGATCTTTACCTTTACCCGTCTTAATGGTGTGTTTGAGTTTGTTCTTCATGACCAACGCTGCACTCCCTGCACTTTTTTGTTTGCGGAGTAGATCCATATCTGCAGCATCCAGAATTGAAACTTCACGACCTAGCAAGCTCTTAACTTCACTTGCTTCTATATGCTCGTCGAGCATGTTTTTAAGCAGCTCAGATTCAGATGCGGTGATGCGAACCGTATCAGCACTCTCAGGCATTTTGTTGCGCAGTTGGAGTTTTATCTCATTCAGCACTTTGAAGTAAGGCTGATATTTAGATGCGCGTTCGTCGGGTAACACGATATCTAAGCGGCTATTGAATCCAGCGAGAGCAACGAGGAAGTCTTCAACAATATCTAGACGAGTATCTGGGTCTAGGTAGAGATCTGCATCCTCTTTGTAAGGTTCTGGTTGCTTCACGGGATTGTGCTTTTTCGGAAGAATGTCTAACACTTTTGTCAAAGCTGATTGAAGACGTGGTAACTCCGCTTCTACGTCCGTCCATACTTGATCGGGTTGTACGTCACCCCCATAAACTTTCAGCGCTTCATCTAGGTACTCAACTACACCGAAATAATCGACAATGTAACCCGCTTTCTTACCTTTTCGAGTTCGGTTTACACGAGCAATAGCCTGAAGCAAAGTATGTTCTTTTAGCGGTTTATCCAAATATAGAGTGCTGACAATAGGAGCATCCCAGCCAGTTAACAGCATGTCAGAAACGATGATTAACCCAATGTTGTTAAACTTGGTTTCTTCTTTGGTATTAGCAGACTCATCACCATACGGTAGCTTAAATTCATCGTTCACCAAGCTTGGGATCTTTTCTGACGGTACAGCTATCGGTGTTTGGCCTTGTTTGAGTTCTCGCTTGATACGCTCTTCGATAGTTTCAAGTTTTGAGGTTGAGCCTGATGCATAATGAGCTTGTTGTTCACTAATACCTGTACGCTTATCTGTCATACTACCGAGAGAAATAACCACTCGGCTTTCAAAGGTCGGCAGACCTTCGTTTTGACGTTCCTGCATGATTTGGTTCAGTACGTCTTTATAGCGAACAGCCATATCACGCCCGTCACATACCAGCATGGCTTTAAAGCCGCGAGGCTTCACACTTGATAGAAAATGTTCGACGAGATGGCGAGCATTCTCCTCAATACGCCCGATAGCACCACGACGTTTTTTGAGTAACTCTTGCTTTAGCTTTTTCTTACGGGCTAAAGGCTCATTACCAAATTCATCCTCAAAAGCTTGTTTTAGCTTTCCGTCGCTACCCCATTGCGCCATACCTTCAAGATATTTAATAGGCAGCGTTGCACCATCTGCAACCGCCTCGTCGAGGCGGTAAGTATCGATGTACTCTTTACCGCCGAATGTACCCAGGGTTTCTTTATCGTCTTTAAAAAGCGGGGTGCCAGTAAATGCTATGAACTTGGCATTAGGTAAAGAAGCACGCATGAATGCAGCAAGGAATCCATACTGGCTGCGGTGAGCTTCATCAACCATCACGAAGAAGTTTGGCTTGGTACTCAGAACACGAAAATCAACTTTCTCTTCGCTCACGAGTTCCCATTTGGCTTTTTTAGGGTTGCCATTAGCATCGGCTTGACCGTGAAGAACATTGTTCTCCTTCAAAATCCAGCACTGTTCTTGCCCAGAATCATCCTTCCTCAAAACGCGTCTGACACGACTTTTAGAGTCTGCAATGGAATCCTCATCTTCAGACTCTTTTGCGGCCTGTATCTGCTTACCATCGCTTTCTTGAAACTTTTGAACGGTCGAAGTGAAAATGGTGCCGTAGTCATTGCTGAGCATGGCTTCTAGCCCAGCGACGGAATCTGCTTTAATCGATTCAAGGCCGACATTAGTAAAGGTATTGTGGATCTGACGGTCAAGGTCAGTGCGGTCGGTAAGAATCAAAATACTTGGGTTATTGAAACCAGAAATTTCGGCTCGCATTAAACGGGCAAGTAGTGCCATCGTCAGTGATTTACCACTCCCTTGCGTATGCCAAACCACGCCGCCAAGTTCTTGGCCTAATAGCTGTGGGTCTTTACCCTGTAGACGGAGTAGCGTTTTCTCTACGGCACGCCACTGTTGGTAACGTGGCAGTTTCTTGATCATGACGCCTTTTTCAATTTCATACATAGGGTAGAAACAGACTAAACGCACGAATCGGGAAGGCTCGAATAATGCCCACAGTAGCTTGTCTTGCTCTGTAGGCTTCTTTCCTAATCGATTTTCTAATTCGGTAAGAACAATGTTCTCGTCAGGCTTTTTCGGATCAAATTTGTAAGTTAGATAGAACTGTTCTGACGCATAGATAGCACCATACTTGGCTTGGCTGCGGTTAATGGCAGCACAAACCATATTAAAGGCAAAGTGTTGAGTAAAAGTGCCTTGGTAGCCATCAATTTGTGCAATGCCTTTGCTGAGCTTAATTGAGCTGTTTTTACACTCAATCAAGCCCAGGGGTAAGCCATTAATGAATAACAATAAATCTGGCTTAAAAAGTTCATCGTTGGCATTTTTACCGATGTACTGATCAACCACATGGAATAAGTTACCCTCGGCACCCGTTTGGTTAATGAAGCGGATACTACGAGGTTGACCATATTTGTCTTTTTGTTGCAGGTTCGATTGAAACAGAACATGCTTCCAGAACGCATGGTTAGCCAGCATTAAGTCGCTGTTATGTTCAAACCATATGTCTCTGAGCTGTTTAATCGCTTTGCCTGCTCCGTTTGGAATCTCGGCCAGCCAAGGATTAAGGGCGTGTAGCCTGTCAGTTAACACTGACTCCAGAATAACAGGCTCGGTCTTGTGTGTTTGCTCTACATTTCGACCTTTAATATGCTGATAACCAAGAGTTTTTAACCATTCAATCGCTGGGCGTTCTACCCCAACTAGCTCTGGATTTGATGATTCAGCCTGACCTGACATACCTTATTCCTTTATTTATTGTTATTCATTTTTTATTGTTCATTTAAATTACATTTTTTGTTTTTTAGATGCCTTCGTTTGAAGGCATCATAGAGCTATAGCTAAGCTGCTTCAGTTTCCTCAACAGGAACTCGCCATTTACCCGTAAGTAGCTTCTGCATTAAGCCTTTTTTCAGTTGCTGGGTTTCGTGTTTTTGAGCTTTCAAAAGGGCAACTTTTTTATCGACCTCTGTCAATATACTTGTGATTGCGGCTTGCTCTTTAAAATGTGGTATTGCTATTGGTGTATTACGTATTGTTTTTAAAGATAAATTTTTGATAGTTGTGCCTGTTAATCCCATAGCAAACCATTTGGATACGTTTGAGGTGGATAAGTAGTAGTATAGAAACTCTTTTTGTATCATTTCTTTGGGAGAAAGGTATGCAGCACTTTTGCCCAAAACAATAGAGCTTCCATCGTAATACGCCAAGCTTCCAATAGTTCCATTGATAGATAGTAAAATAGTGTCTAGAGATAGCTCCTTTTTGTGCTTATCATACTCATTTTTAGACACGCATTTAGTTTTTTTAGTAATTACTAATTTGCCATTCTTTATGTTATTTCCATTTACAAACCTGTACTCTGAATCTTCAACATATTTAGGTGTTGTGTGAATGCCATCACCAATTTTTTCACAAACATCATTTAGAGTTTTTGGTTGCCAAGCTTGAGGGTATTCTCCTGTCGGTAATAGATAAAACTCAGTATGCGGTTGCCACTCTCCATTCTCGTCCTGAACACCGACACCTTCTGAAAACAGCTTTTGCATTAAGCCTGTTTTAAGCTTTTCGGTTTCTGCAATTTTTTGGTCGATAAGGTCGATTTTCTTATCAACAGTTGAAAGGATATCTGCAATTTTCTGTTGTTCTTCGATTGTAGGGATAAGAATACTCATCTTCGCAATCATTTCCATTCGCACCGAATCTACAGAACCTTTTGCACTCATTCGTGATACACGCTGAAAAAAGCGATAGCGAAAAAACTGGTAGAAATACCTTCCTAAAACGTGAGGTTTAAAGTTATGGATGTTATAGACACGTTGATGGTAGTGAAATTTCCCATTCACATAGTGATAAATCTTACCAACTCCTACACCATCACCTGATGTCAAAACTCCCTCTCCATCAAACGTATATTTGTTTACTCTTTCAATAGTGTTTGAGCGTACAAAAAAGGGATATTTACCACCATCTTCTCGGTCTTGAGTATCTCCAGTGCCTGTTTTTATCGATGCAAAGTCTTCGATGTGCTCAACTTTCCATCCATCAGGAATGTTATTAATCTTATTACCAAGCATAATTAACCCTGTTTAATGATGGATGACAATTGTTTAGATAAAGATTGATCAACCTCAGCTAGTTTCGAATCAATATTTGTAAGATTGTTCAGTACATCTTGTATATCTACAATTTCTTCGGGTTCTGAAGTATCTACATATCGACTGATGTTGAGATTAAAGTCATTCTGTTTTATTTCTGCAATATCGACAACGCGTAGATATTTATCAACCGAGACAGAGTCCAGCAACTTAGAAAGTTTATCTTCCGTTTGCTTTCCTGCATCAACTAAAGTTTGTTTCGCTTTGCTGTACTCGGTCGTGATGCGCTTGATATCGCCTTCGCGAAGGAAGTTCATCGCCTTACCTTCACCAAACTCGGCGGAAGCATCAACGAAAATAACCTTGTTCTTCAGTGCAGCAGGTTTGTCTTTATTGATGATCAAAACAGCAGCCGCAATGCCTGTGTTGAAGAAAAGTGCTGGCGGCAAACCAACTACACCTTCGATCAAGTCGCCTTTAAATTCATCGTTGCCGATAAGCATACCTTTACGAATTTTACCCTCATCACCTTCACGGAAAAGTACACCGTGAGGGACGACAACGCCGATACGACCGTCATCTTTCGTTGAGGCAACCATATGCTGAACAAAGGCTAGATCTGCTTTTGTCCTCGGTGCAACGCCAAGACCAAAACGACCATAAGGATCTTTAAGGTCAGTGCTGTATTTCACGTTTCTCTCTTTGCCACTTTTTCCATCAATGATTTTACCGTCATTGAGTTCTAGCGGTTCCCACCACTTAGATTGAGAGAAAGGTGGGTTGGCAATCACACGGTCGAACGTTTGAAGGCCTTCGCCATCTTTATGTAATGGATTTACCAGTGTATCGCCGCGCTTAATGTCACCATCTAGGTTGTGCAAGAACATGTTGAGTTTAGCAATTGCCCATGTTCCTAGGTTCTTCTCCTGACCGTAAAGTTTACAGTTAGGCTTGCCCATGATGGTGCCATTCTCGTAGTTCTCTTTGATGTGACGAGCGGACTCAACCAACATGCCGCCACACCCACAGGTCAAATCATAAATCTCATGGCCTGGTTGTGGGTCAATCAGCTTAACGATAAGTTCTACCACTTCATGAGGGGTGTAGAACTCGCCGCCTTTCTTGCCAGCATCATCAGCAAATTTACCAATCAAATACTCGTATGCATCACCAAGTAGGTCGGCTTTGTAGAGGTTTTTATTGCCCAGCTTGTGCTGGTTAAAGTGACGGAGTAGGCGAGTTAGTAACTCATTGCTGAGCTTCTCTTTATCGCCAAATTGAATGGCGGTAAGCACTTTTTCTAGTGATGGGTTTTGATGTTCGATTTCAGCAAAGGCTTCATCGATGTACTCACCAATATTTTCCGTTCTTTCGATCAGCTTGTTCCAACGTGCATACACAGGAACGAATTGCTCTGGGTTATCTTCCTGAATGAGCGCCATTGCATCTTCGGCGCTGCAACCTTCTTCTTCCATCACGGCTTCTACACGCTCGTCAAATACGTCTGAAAGACGTTTTAAGAACAGGAGACCAAAGATATAGTTTTTGAAGTCTGAGCTATCTACTGTGCCACGCATGATGTTTGCGCTGCCCCAAAGCCATGTTTTTAGCTCTTCAAGGCTGATTTTTTCTACTGCGGTATTGGTTGTCATAACTTTCTCGATAGAAGTGCATTCGCTCTTGCGAATCCTTTTACTAATTAGTCGGGATTATACCTGACTGGAGTGCTAGTTTAAGCAAGCTCTAGCCATAAAAGTGGTGGAATCATGATTTAAGAACACTGTTCTATAGTTTTTTTGTTTTTAATCATGTAATTCGAAATCAACAAAAAATTAAAACCGACAATGTGAACAGTGTTCTCTTATCCCCCAAAGACCAATAAGAAAAATTTACTCTTAAAAATCAAAGGTATAAATATAACAAGTGGCAACTTAGATTTTTCTTGTCACTCGTCTCAAAACAAAAAACAAAAAACAAAAAACAAAAAACAAAATTTGCTCTAGTGACTCCGATAGCAACTAACTTCTATCTATCAATGATGGTAATGCCAAAGAGCAAAGCTCTTTAGCTTATTCTACTTTACAAGGTGAACTCTTTGCATGCTCGTCAGATTATGAGGTTTGATACTAAAGGATCAACAGAATATTACTCCGTACAAGATAACTCGGTATAGGTAAGCAATCAGTAGCAAAGTTTAGTGATTGGTTCTCCATTTACACTGACGCAGAAAACATCGGGAACACTGTTCTTGCCACTTTGTGACTTCACTCCCCCCTTCTTTATCAAACTGAACTTAAGCATTCAAAGCTTTATAGTTCCGAGCATGTCACTAGGCAATGCTAAAGAGTAAGCTCTTTAGCTTTTTCTATTTTGTTTGTTATATGAACACTGTTCTTTGGTTCTTTTAGGTATACCCGTCACATCTATATGAGCTTGAGCGTCATTTAGGTTGAACTCAGACTTAAATGAACTATAGTTCACTAGAGTATCTAAATGAACCATTAGGAATAAGACAGTATGATTTATGGATATTTGCGAGCATCTACTTCGGAGCAAGATGCTACTCGTGCAAAAACTTACCTCGAAAGGTTTGCAAGTGAGCACAAAGTAACAGTAGCAGAGTACTTCATTGAAAATGCTTCAGGTCGAGATTTTGACCGACCTATCTTAAATCAGCTTATCGATATTGCAGAAGATGGTGACACCATCCTTGTGGAGCAATTAGATCGCTTAACACGTCTATCAAGCGAGGATTGGGAAAAGCTAAAAAACAAGCTAGTTCAATCTGGCGTATCGATTGTAGCTGTCGATATCCCTACGAGTTACCAGTTATTAAAGAATGACGACTCTATCGGTGATGAGCTTACGAACATTATTTTCAAGAAGCTGAATGAACTTCTCTTTGATGTACTCGCAGCGATTGCCGCGAAGGATTATGAAGATCGTAGAAGACGACAAGCGGAAGGAATAAATAAAGCTAAGAAAGAAGGCAAGTACCGAGGCAAACAGCAGACTCAAGAAACTGTTGGAAAGTGCCTCAAGGCTAATCAATACATCGAATCAAATGGGCTATCACAGCTCAAAGCCTGTCAGTTAGCTGGAGTATCAATTTCAACCTGGCGGAGATTTAATAAAAGTAACAGACCAAACTAAGCAGGACTAAAATCACATATACTAACTCATACACGATCTGACAGATTTGATTATAAAGTGTGACTTAATCGTACACCCACACTCGACATCACACAGCTCACTTTTGGACAGAACGCTTTAGAACTATTGCCCTAATCCACTGTAATCAGATTAGGAAAAGTATGTTAATACTTATATGTCTGTTGGGTATTGAACTTAGAACTAACCTTCGCAGAATCTGACAAAGTAGCACCAAATGAAACTAAATGCTTAAAATATTAAGCTAATTAGAACACCTTTTCGGTTCAAAACCCATACAATGTCGTTTTTTTTGACTGGGTGTTTTTTAGTCAGAAATTAAAGGGGAGGAATATTGACTGTAGATTCAGTTGGTTGATGGTTTATTATATTCAACAGCACGATAGTAATCCAATTTAATAACGGTCGCTAGATTGTTTAAATATTAGACTACCAAACCACGTTAATTTTTCAGGTTAGAATGTTAATGCTTTGAGGTTTAGACTACCCGTCATTTTAGAGAAATATTTTTCAAGTACTACGAAGTTTTTATTTTTGAATATTGTTCTTATATTACCACGGAATTTTAATTTTTCTCTTACCAGAAAAACTATTAAACACTTTTCGTCAGCTCTTAAGTTTCTCGTCCTTATAATACCATAAAATATTTTTTATTTAAAACCCCCACAAAAAAATTAAAATTTTTGTGATTTTTAGTTTCTCCCCTGAGAAAACCACTTTTTTATTTTTGTGATAATACTACTTTTTTATTTTTGTTTTTATTATACAAAATATTATTGAACAGTCATCATCTCTCTTTTATCTTTTCATCCTTATATTGCCACAACCCTTCCACTATAGTCATCATTGTAATGCATTGATATAAATACACTTTATGCATTTCGCAACATGTTAACATTGTTAGCATTTGATTAACTTCATTAATTATTTAATTTTCAGCACCTAAGCACAAACGAGCCAACTGTATATAATTCACACTGTTTAAATATTGTTCGGCTCACGATAATTTTTTGCACTTCCAATCTTTTCATATTTTATTATCCTACGCACATCGCTAGGCAGGCAGAAACTTGATCAGGAAGCTCATTAGGTTATATCCAATAATGTTTATTGCTAAAATTTAATTCTTGCTATATAGGAAAACTTACTATGTATAAATCCATTTCAAATAAGACAAAAAATAATTTGAAACACATTAAACGTCTATCCAATGAGGTGAAATTATATTTCAATAGCTTTCAGTCATTCGATCCGCACGACAGTTCTGTACCCACCTATGAAATTAGTTCTGGCAATGTCTATGTACTCAATAGGGCATTAAGTTGCACAGTGACCAATAAAGGCCATCGGTTACTTAATGATACCGCGCTTTTTGAGGCATTTAATCGTTCACGAAAGGGCGAAAAACGTCTCGACGGTATGCCAGCAGTCATTGGGGCCAACAACCTTCTTCCGCATGTAACGCCTGAAATTCAGGAACTTGCTCAGCGCGTGTACTACGAAGACAAAAATGGTAACACTAGGTATGGCTATCGAGCGGAGTTGGTCGGTTCAATCTGCATTCTCTATAGTCGACTAAAGCGTGAGGGTCAATTACATCACACACAATACGATCTGTATTGGCGTTGCATCGAGATGATGGAAGAATCTGTCAGCTCCTCCATTGTATCACTCATAGACGAGGCCTGCGGTATCGCTCGCTCTGCTAGCGAAACGCCTGCGACGGATGCGCTGAAGAAAATGACAACATTGAAGAATCAACTGAGCGCTGTGCCAGTGGATGGTATGTTCCCCGTCGCGTTTTATGAGCAAGTGCATCGTGTTTATGGTCATAAATTCCGTGGCATGGGTAAAACTCAGCAATGGGTAGCACAAGTCACACTCCGCTACGTCTATAGTCTGCTGCCACCTGAAGTTCAGAGTTTTTTAAAAAAAAGCCGAACGTACAGCGATAAAGGTCATCCGAAACACAAGATTTATCAGCGCCTTACAGAGGATATTGGCTATGCCATCCTAAAGTCGCACATCTCAGAAGTTACTGGCTTGCTACGTGCCTGCCCGTCAGGTCAACCTCGTAAGTTCAAGTCCTTATTTCAAACATTCGCTGAGAACAAACAAAATGATTTTGTAAATATTGATATTGATTTTGACTATTACATACAGGAAAGCGACGAGAACCGCGAGCTGTCTCGTGAGTTAGAACTGGCTAGCTAATTAATAATAGGGGTTAGGGACTAACGTTCGACAAGGTTAATATGATCTAGTAGTTTATCGCTATCCCTCCCTTTGGTATCGCTTTTTCCGACCTCCTTTACCTGCATCACTATCGGCCACAAAAGGCTTTCCCATAGGGAGCGATACAGGCTTACCCTGTTCCGTATGTTACGTAAAATGTCAACTTAGATGCTCACTCTAGTACGGAGAGTATAACGATCACGAAAGGCCACTGCCCAACTCCTTTCCGACTCTCATTGCCATTTTGGCCACAGCGTATTAACCACTTCCGCTGCTTCATCACATAACGTACCTTTAATGGATTCACATGCGTTCATCATATTGACTCCCTAGCACTTACCCGAACTGTGGTTTTCAGGAGGAACATCCTCTCACGATTTTGTTCCCACTCAGTCTAACGGCCAAGTTTCGTTACATTGTCGGATTCGCTACTTTATTCAGAATCCTAGGGGCATCTGGTGATACATTCACTCTTGTCGTGGTGAACAACGCTTCATACGACTTCAGGTCTGGTCACATCGGGGAAGTGAAACTGACAGATTGCCCCAACTCATTCATGTCCCATTCCGAGCTGGTAACTAGGAAGAAATCCTTCTCAGTTTCTTTTCAACTCATAATTTTTCAACCTTTATCGTCAGCTTACTCCAGCTCATGGGAATAGTGCTGTTATTTTCATATCGTCATTGTGTAGAGACAATAAAGTTTGCCCGTAGCGCACAACTTATTGTTTCGGTTAGTAGAGTATTGATGGCTGTTAAGCCAATGCCCTGAACAGGTCTGGTTAAGACCTACACCATACGGGCAAACTCTATTGTCATTCGCCTTGTTTTAACGAGCAGAGTTTATTGTTCCTGCACAACTAGTTTTTAGTTACTTGCCCTATTCCCACGCATGGGAATCAGTCATGATCGGCATGCTCTGAAAAATCGAGTGCCACTGATTTTAAGCTACTCGCTCTATTCCTACGCATGGGAATCAGCCATGATCGGCATGCTCAACAAAATCGAGTGCCGCTGATTTTTAGTTACTCGCTCTATTCCCACGCATGGGAATCAGCCATGATCGGGATACTCAGTAAAATCGAGTGCCGCTGATTTTCAGTTACTGGCTCTATTCCCACGCATGGGAATCAACTTGATCGGCATACTTAGCAAAATTGAGTGCCACTAATTTTTAGTTAGTTTCTCTATTCCCATGCATGGGAATCAACCTTATCGGCATACTCAACAAAATCGAGTACCGCTGATTTTCAGTTACTTGCTCTATTCCCACGCATGGGAATCAACTTGATCGGCATACTTAGCAAAATTAAGTGCCGCTAATTTTTAGATAGTTTCTCTATTCCCATGCATGGGAATCAGCCTTGATCGGCATGCTCAACAAAATCGAGTACCGCTGATTTTAAGCTACTTGCCCTATTCCCACGCATGGGAATCAACCATGATCGGCATACTCAGTAAAATCGAGTGCCGCTGATTTTAAGCTACTTGCTCTATTCCCACGCATGGGAATCAACTTGATCGGCATACTCAACAAAATCGAGTGCCGCTGATTTTTAGTTACTTGCCCTATTCCCACGCATGGGAATCAGCCATTATCGGCATGCTCAACAAAATCGAGTGCCGCTGATTTTTAGTTACTTGCTCTATTCCCACTCATGGGAATCAACCTTATCGGCATGTGTGCAGGAACAATAAACTTTGCCCGTTAAAACACGGCGTTTGCCCGTAAGGTGTAGGTCTTAACCAGATCTGTTCAGGGCATCGGTTTAACAACCATCAATACTCTACTAACCGAAACAATGGGTTGTGCGCTACGGGCAAACTTTCTTGCTTACGGGCAATCTTTATTGTCTCAACACACGTCATACCTAATTGATTAATTAGGTCCCACTGTCATAACCGTATTCACATGCGTGGGAATGGCTGTCTGACCTTCATATCTTGAAATTTAATTGGTTAAACAACCCTATGTCATAACCACTTTCTCATGTATGGAGTAATTGAATGATGTGATACGCCCTAACTAACCAAGCTAGCTCGACTTGGAGTATTGTTTAGGAAACTTCAGAATTGGTAATTTAAAAGTGCAATGAGCGCGAAATACAACATAACGCTCGGTTTAATCAAATGACGGGTATTAATGTCGAGTCAACCAATCATTGATCCAGAAATAGCTACCAGATTAGATATGTAAAAACAGAAACCAAACATTAAGCATTTGATTTGTAATAATATAAAAGAAAAAGTAACAGACTCAGATCCCCTAACCAAGTTTTATTAGCCTATTTGAGATCTTGTTTAAGACATCAAAGATGTATGCCTGAATAGATATATCCTATAGAGGGGTAAAGCATTATCTATCCCCTGAAAGGGATAATGCACTATCTATCCCTTTTAGGGGATAAAGCATTATCTATCCCCTGAAAGGGATAATGAATCATCTATCCTCTGGAAGGGATAGTCATGTTATTATCGCTTGTAAGGGATAATATCACTAAAAATCTATAGCAAATTTTGAATATAGGTCGAATAGGTTATGCGGATCTCACTAGATAAACAGACTACTCGGGGGTAGTACAAATGATATATAGCCCAAAACAACTCGCAGACAGAATGCTCCTCATAAGGCAAAAAAATCGCTGGAGTCAAAGTGAGCTAGCAAAAAAAGTAGGCTTAAAACAATCGACTATTTCTAACTTTGAAAATAATCCCAGTGGAACAACACTTTCAACCTTTTTCAAACTGCTTCAAGCGATGGAGCTGACAATAAGTGTATATGAAAAAAATCATAAGCCAGAGAGCAATACTAATAGTGATGAGGATTGGTGATGCAAGAATTAGTCGCATATATGAACGGAGAGCTTGTTGGTAGATTACAAAAACAAACAAATGGAGCACATTCTTTCAAATATGACCCTAGCTGGATTGATAGTGATAAAGCCCGCCCTTTATCACTATCATTAAAACTACAACTAAATTCTATAAAGTCAGACGCAGTCATCAACTACTTTGATAACCTTTTGCCTGACACCCCAAAAGTTCGAGACAGAATTGTAGCAAGATACAAGGCAGCATCTAAACAGCCATTTGATCTTCTCAAAGAAGTCGGGAAAGATAGTGTTGGAGCAGTCTCATTATTGCCTCCAGATCAACCTTACAAAGAAGAGCCTCTTAGCTATGAAATATTAGACGAGAACAAACTTGAAAATGTACTTCTCGCCTACAAGTCGGACATCCCACTAGGAATGCTAGAAGAGGAAGATGATTTTAGGATTTCTGTAGCAGGCGCCCAAGAAAAAACAGCTCTACTTCGCTTCAACGAACAATGGTGTATACCAAAAGGTAATACACCAACAACACACATTATAAAGTTACCTATCGGTGAGATACAGCAAGCTCAAGCAACATTGGATTTAACAGATAGTGTTGAAAATGAATTCTTATGTATTGAGTTAGCTCGGGAGCTTGGTTTTCAAGTACCTAAAGTTGAAATCATCCAAACAAGTGAAGTAAAAGCATTAGCAGTAGAGCGCTTTGATAGACGTTGGAACCGTGATAAAACAAAACTATTGCGTTTGCCACAGGAAGATATTTGCCAGGTAAATGGAATGCCCTCATCTATCAAATATGAATCTCAAGGTGGACCTGGAATTGCAGAAATAATGGATCTATTAATGGGTTCTAACAATGCAATCGAAGATCAATATAACTTTATGAAATTCCAAGTTTTTCAATGGGCTATCGGCGCAACAGATGGACATGCTAAAAACTTTTCTATCTTTATAGAAAAAGGAGGAAGCTACAGACTAACCCCTTTCTACGACATTTTATCAGCATACCCAGTACTAGGAGGAAGAGGCCTAAACATTCGGAAGTTAAAGCTTGCTATGGGGTTAAAAGCAACCAAGGGTAAAAAGTATGAGATAAGTAAAATCTATCCTCGTCACTTTATTGATACAGCTAAGCATGTAGGTTTTGACCAAGAAAAAATGCAAGCGATTCTTGATGAAATGCAAGTTGAAATGCCTAAAGCTATTGAGCGCTTAAAATCCAGATTACCTAAAGAGTTCCCGACTCAAATTGCTGACTCTATCTTCAACAACTCACTTAATATGACTGAAAAACTAAAACTAGGTAGCTAAGACGTAAGCGCCCATGAACCTACGGGGCGGTTTGCTAATGTTTGAAGTTCCATGGTAGAAGCGCATCTATATTAGGCTCAGCTTTCGCTGTCTCGACGATGCTGTAAAGCATCGCACTCGCTTCAACCTCATTTGGATTGGTCGAGAAGAGACCGTTTTTTCTGCCAATGACCAGAGGTTTAATTGCACGTCAGCACTGTTATTGTCGATAGTTAAGTGGCTGTCGTCAATGTAGCGAATAAGTTTCGGCCATTGTCCGAGCGTGTATTTTATCGCTTTACCTGACCATTACATGGATAAAACTAAGATCTTTCATGAGCATGTTCAAAGTACAGTCAACATCAGCCCTGTATTGCCTTTGATATGAGTTTATAAAGCACTTGATATATCCACACCATAGTAGCACTCCTTCGGTATCAACTAGGATTTGGCAATACATCGATGCCCAACTCCCCAATGTAAACAAAGCACGTACTAACATTGAAAGGGGAATAGTAAGCATGGTAATTCAGTTAGTTACATTAAGCTTCACGCTTACTTGACTAGTTACTTGACTAAAAATAGCAAAAACGAAAAAGGGCGTAGCAAGTACTAACCTGCTACGCCCCGAAATAAATGGCACGCCCTATAGGATTCGAACCTATGACCACATCCTTAGAAGGGACGTGCTCTATCCAGCTGAGCTAAGGGCGCGCTACAGGGACAGGATTATACGAGTTCAAACGGGTAAATCAACGGGTTTTCATAACATTCTGATCTGAATGCCTAAAAAAAGTCCATTAAAACGCTTAATGTTCAAAAACACCACAAAGCAAACGTTTGCGTATGGATGTTAATAAGAAATTCTGCGACAATGCGCCGCAGATAATCTGCCTTCTTAATTTATAAGGAAAGTCATGACTGCTCAAAATATAGACGGAACTCTCATTTCCCAAACTGTTCGATCCGAAGTGGCTGCACGTGTTAAAGCACGTGTTGAAGCTGGGCTACGTGCTCCTGGTTTAGCAGTGGTTCTAGTTGGTGAAGATCCTGCTTCTCACGTTTATGTCGGTAGCAAACGCCGCGCATGTGAAGAAGTTGGGTTTGTTTCTAAGTCTTTTGACCTTCCTGCGTCTAGCTCAGAAGAAGAGTTACTAGCTCTGATTGATGAATTAAACAACGATGATGAAATTGACGGCATTCTAGTGCAATTACCCCTTCCTGCAGGCATAGACACAACACATGTTTTAGAGCGCATTCACCCAGAGAAGGACGTGGATGGCTTCCATCCTTACAACGTTGGTCGTCTTGCGCAGCGTATTCCAAAGCTTCGCTCTTGCACGCCAAAGGGCATAATTACCCTACTCGACCGTTACAACATTGAGCTACGTGGTAAACATGCGGTTGTGGTTGGTGCATCAAACATTGTTGGTCGTCCAATGACACTTGAGCTGCTGCTTGCGGGCTGCACAACAACAACATGTCACCGTTTTACCAAAGACCTAGAGAGTCATGTGCGTCAAGCTGACGTTGTCGTGGTGGCGGTTGGTAAGCCTAACTTCATCCCTGGTGAGTGGATTAAAAAAGGCGCAGTGGTGGTCGATGTCGGTATTAACCGTCTTGATTCAGGCAAACTAGTTGGCGACGTGGAATACGACAAAGCACGTGAAAGTGCGAGCTTTATTACTCCTGTTCCTGGTGGCGTTGGCCCAATGACCGTCGCAAGTTTAATTGAGAACACGATGCTCGCTTGCGAACAGTTCCACACAGACAAATAACGTAAAACTTCAGATACGAAAAAGGCTCCGCAAGGAGCCTTTTTGCTAATTGTTGATATCTATTTCAATTACAGACTTAAAATCACGCCCGCAATCGAAGCGCTCATTAAGTTCGCCATGACACCAGCGATAATCGCACGGAAACCATGCTTAGAAACAAATGCACGCTTTTCTGGTACCAATGAGCCCAACCCACCAATCAGCATCGCCATGCTTGAGATGTTTGCAAAGCCACACAAAGCAAACGTCACGATTGCTTGTGAGTGTTCACTAAGTTGAGACTTCACTTCTGCAAGCTGGATGAAAGCGACGAACTCATTCACCACAATCTTGTTACCAATCAGCGAGCCTGCTGTGGTTGCCTCTTGCCATGGTATACCCAACAACCAAGCGACTGGCGCAAACACAAAACCTAGGATGAGCTCAAAACTTAAGGGGGTCCCAATAAGATCACCTATCCAGCCTAACATGCCGTTTAGCATTGCAATGACACTAATAAACGCCAGTAACGTACCACCGACCGATACAGCAATGCGTACACCCGCCATGGCACCATCGGCTAATGCTTCTACTACGTTGGTTGCACGTGGAATTTCAACTTGGCTAATGTCGATATCTGCTGCTTTATCCGTATCTTCTGGCATTAAAATTTTTGCCATCAACAAGCCGGCAGGTGCTGACATAAATGCAGCAGCAATAAGATAGTTGAGGTCGACACCCAGTGATGCGTAACCAACCAACGTTCCGCCAGCAACTGACGCTAAACCACCGGTCATAACTGCAAAGAACTGCGAGTCAGTCATGTGTTTTAGGTAAGGCTTTACCATTAATGGTGCTTCAATGGTGCCAACAAAGATATTCGCCGTAGCAGACAAAGACTCAGCACGACCGATACCCAGCAGCTTTTGAATACCACCACCGATAAAGTTAATGATTTTTGGCATCACACCAATGTGATAAAGACCTGAGATAAGAGAGGAGAAGAAAACGATGATACCCAGAACATTGATCGCAAAGGTGAAGCCCCCTGTAGCCAAATTACCGAATAAAAACGCAATGCCCTCTTGACCATAGTTGATCAAATTCGACACAACACTGCTCACTGAATTCAGCGCATCTCGTCCTGCTGGTACATATAAAACCAACAACGCAAACAGTACCTGCAAAGCAAACGCAAACGACACCGTTCTCAGCTTTATATTTTTTCTATTTGTAGAAAGTAGCCATGCTAGGAATAGTATGGCTACGATACCAATAATTGAGTTCATAAAATGAATCCGACAGAAGGGGGATATGGAAGGCACCGGATTGTATAGCGGACTCAAAATGCTGCAAGTTGAGGATGTTAACAGTGTGAAAAGTTTAAGCGACCAATAACTGACCAACAAAATAACCAATTGAATTTATTAAAGATAAACGTTTGCTTATTTTAATTATTTCCATATGGAAAATATGTTTCTGATTCAGGAAAAATTTTTGTGAAGTGAATCACCTTATGTGTCGTTCTACAACGTCATTGATCCTGTTATTTAGGAATAGAGATGTAAGGCGCCAAACGTTGGTCCCAATGACAAGGGTTGCCGATCTTCTGTTTGATAAAGTTAATCACTGCGGATATTTTTTTTGGCATATGTTGGCGGCTTGGGTATACCGCATAAAACGGCATCGACTGGCTAGCTTTCCAGTCAGGTAACAGCTGTATTAACTTACCCGTTCTGAACTCATCACCCAGCAAGTAAGTGGCAAGGTAGGCAATACCCCAACCTGCAATAGCCGCATCCCGGACGGCTTCTGCCAGATCCACTGAATAGTTACCCGAGACTTTTACGTTCAATTCTTGCTGATCTTTGGTAAACGCCCACCCCGTATAGTCACGCTCCCAGCTTCTGTATATGAGGCAGTTGTGAGCAGATAGGTCATCCGGTTCTGTTGGCGTGTCATGTTTCAATAAGTAATCTGGCGATGCCGCAACAACAAACTGGCAATCCGTCAAACGCTGCGCAATGTAACCTTCAGGCAAATGCTCGTTGTTGGTTACCCATAAATCGAGCCCTTCGGCTAACATATCGACCTTATAGTCAAACAGATGTACTTCCACTTGAAGTTGAGGATACAGTTCGCGTAACTCTTGAATCGCTGGAATAATGTGTAAGGTACCAAATGATTGCGACAACCCAAGACGTACCAAACCTGCTACTTCATCCCGCTGGGTTTCCATCTCTAATGTGGCGCTGCTCACCGCTTGTACCACTTGCTCACAGTGATGAAAAAAGGTTTTCCCTGCCTCAGTCGGCGTAAAGCTTCGCGTAGTGCGTTGAACAAGCTTGATACCAAGAGACGCTTCTAACTGACTTAACTGTTTACTCACATGAGACACCGACACGCCTAAGCTCTTTGCAGCAGCTGTGAAGCTTTTGTGTTTAAGAAGAGCGGAGAAAATCACCATTTGTGCGGCACGTTCAGATAACACGCTTTACCTCGATTTGGTTATAGAAAAAACAAAGGGCTCCGAAGAGCCCTTGTATTGAAGACTGGATGCCAAATTGTTTGATGGCAGATCAGTATTTAATGCGGTCAGCCAAGTGACTCACAGCAAGTGCGAAGTAGTAAGAGCGGTTCCACTTCATCAATACGTTATAGTTATTGTAAACCAGATACGTACGACCATTCTCGTCGTCCGGCATGATCAACCATGCTTTGATGTCTTCATCCAGTTTTGGCAACGGGCTACCGTCATATTTTGTGATACCTAATTGGCTCCACTCTTGAAGGTATTTGCCTTTTTCAGCCGTGCGCCCTTCTAGGCTGCGATCAATATTTTTAGGAACCTTAACTTGGCGACCCCAGGTATATTTATCATCCCAACCAGACTTGCTCAAATAGTTAGCGGTTGATGCAAACACGTCCGCTTCAGATTGCCATATGTCTTTTTTACCATCCCCGTTGCCGTCAGCAGCAAAACGAAGGAAAGAGCTTGGCATAAACTGGCATTGACCCATAGCACCAGCCCATGAGCCTTTAAAGTTCTCTAGCTCAATATGGCCTTGATCGAGGATCTGCAGTGCCGACATAGTCTCTTTACGGAAAAACTCTTCACGACGGCCTTCAAATGCCATTGTGGATAGTGCATCAATCACTTTAAAGTTGCCGGTAAACTTACCAAAGTTACTTTCAACTCCCCAAAGTGCCACAATAAAGCGCGGGTGGACACCGTACTCATCGCCTATACGCTTTAGCTCGGTGTAATGCTCTTTGTAGAGTTGTCTGGCTTGCTTCACCTTCCATTCAGGCACCGCGCGAGGAATGTACTCATCCAATGTCAGTTTCTTTTCTGGTTGGTTTCGGTCCGCTTTTACTGCTCGGGGCTTGTACTCAACATTAGCAAAAGCAGCACTAATGACCTGCTCTGAGATACCTTTATCACGAGCTTCAGCACGCAGCTTATTCAAGTATTCATCAAAACCCTCGCTACTTGCAAAAGCCGAGGTACACATACCAACGCTAAGCATGGTAGCCAGTATCTTTTTCATATTGCCCTCCTTGAGCAAGGCAGAAATCCCAGATGAAAAACGATGACGTTATTCGCCTTTCTGCTGGGCTTTTTGTTCTTTGTACTTTTCTAATAGGTTCTCCGGCGGCGGTGGAACCTGAAGAAAGAAGCCATCATTTTGTAATGAAGCCTTCACTTTTTCGATATCAACTTGTGCCAATTTACGGCCATCAAGTTTAATCGTCATGACAGCGATAGGCTTACCGAACATCTGCATTAAGGTGTCAGGAACCTGTGAAAAATCATCCTTTTTCGGAATATAGAGATAAGTACCTTCTTTTTTCGAGCTTTTATAAATAGAACAAAGCATGACACGCCTTTTATGCTGATTTAGCCGCGTTGAGTGCGGATTAGGTTGTAAACGTCAAATTCTCGCAAACTTAATAGCAAATTTGAGATTAATTCACCTATTTGCCCCCGAGAGAACTTGCTGCGTCAAAGGATGAAATATAACATGACATACCTAGTTTAAGGCAACGCTCTTTCAATAAAGGCAAGAAGTCCACGATGACCCATTCACCAGACCTTAAAGGTAGCAGTTTTACATTGTCAGTTTTACACCTTTCTGACAATGAGATCGCAAAGACTGTCGAATTTTTGCAAGAAAAAGTTTCTCAAGCACCTTCTTTTTTTGCATCCGCGCCTTTGGTAATCAATATAGCAAAAGTACAAGGCGACATTGATTTCCCTAAGCTTAAACAAGGCATCTCAGATGCTGGTTTTATTCCGGTCGGTGTAACGGGCTGTAAAGACAAGCGTGTACAAAACCTTGCTTCCGAAGCTGGCTTCGCCATTATGTCGGCGAGCAAATCACCAAGCCAAGCACCTGCCAAAATGGCACCAACGAAAGTAGTTCGTACGCCTGTCCGCTCAGGACAACAGATCTACGCAAAAGATGGTGATTTGGTGGTGCTAGCGCACGTCAGTGCAGGTGCTGAAGTCATTGCTGACGGCTCTATTCATATCCATGGCACACTTCGAGGTCGTGCGATTGCAGGAGCAAGTGGTCAGCAGGAAGCGCGTATTATTTGCCACGATTTACAAGCAGAACTGGTATCCATTGCGGGTGACTACTGGTTAAGCGATCAAATTGAAAGCGAGTACTGGCAAAAGAAAGTAATGATCAGTAAAGCCGATGAATCATTACATTTAGAAGTTCTCGCGATTTAATCTAAAAAGGAAAAAAAATGGCACGCATTATTGTAGTAACGTCTGGTAAAGGTGGCGTTGGTAAAACCACTTCAAGCGCAGCCATCGCCTCTGGTCTAGCTCTTAAGGGAAAAAAGACCGCGGTGATCGATTTTGACATCGGTTTGCGTAACCTCGATCTAATCATGGGCTGTGAGCGCCGCGTCGTGTATGACTTTGTGAACGTCATTAACGGTGAAGCGACATTAAACCAAGCGCTGATCAAAGATAAGCGCACGGACAACCTATTTATTCTTCCTGCTTCTCAAACTCGTGATAAAGACGCACTGACAAAAGATGGTGTTCAGCGCGTATTCGGCGAACTTGATGAAATGGGCTTTGATTTCATTATTTGTGATTCACCAGCAGGTATCGAGCAAGGCGCGTTAATGGCCTTGTACTATGCCGATGAAGCCATTGTCACAACGAACCCAGAAGTCTCTTCTGTACGTGACTCTGACCGCATTCTCGGTATTTTAGATTCTAAGTCACTGCGTGCAGAACAAGGGCTAGAGCCAGTAAAACAGCATCTGTTACTGACTCGCTACAACCCATCTCGCGTCACTCAAGGCGAAATGCTAAGCGTTGAAGACGTTGAGGAGATCTTACATATTCCACTACTGGGCGTGATTCCAGAAAGCCAAGCCGTGCTTAACGCGTCAAACAAAGGTGTGCCAGTCACTTTTGACGATAACACCGATGCGGGTATGGCTTATTCTGACACCGTTGATCGCTTATTAGGCAATCAGGTTGAATTTCGTTTCCTTACTGAGGAGAAGAAAGGACTCTTTAAACGACTCTTTGGAGGCTAGACATGTCATTATTAGAATTTTTCCGTCCACAGAAGAAAACTTCTGCGAATCTAGCTAAAGAGCGTTTGCAAATCATTGTCGCAGAGCGCCGCAGCCAAAATGATCCTGCGCCGTCTTACTTGCCTCAATTAAAAGAAGACATCTTGAAGGTGATCAGCAAGTACGTGGCAATTGATCCAAATATGGTTGACTTAACATTTGAGCACAAAGACGACGATATCTCAGTTCTTGAGCTAAATGTGAAGCTACCAGACGAAGAAAAGTAATCAGTTTCTCTCGCCAGACGAATGCTCTAATTAGAACGAAAAAGGTTGGCATCGAGGCCAACCTTTTTCATCTTTCATTACTTTAATGCTTTGTTCATCTTGTCGCCGAGTAAATCCAAACGCCACCCTTGCATCAAATCAGGCAACACTTCTGGGTCACGATCTTTTTTCCAAACCCAACTGATCAACTGATTGATCTGCTTTTTAGAGGCAAGGAACTCCGTGGCTAAACCTGACTTCTGCGAAGCCGATTTCACCAAGTCTTTCATATTTTTGAAGACCTGCTTGTAACCCGGATAGTCCATTAAACGCTCAATTTTCGCAGGATACTCTTCAGAAGGTGTTTGCTTCGCTTGTTTAACAATCGCGGCAATCTTCGCGCCATGGCGGTTAATCGCTCGGATATCAATATCTTCTGCTTCCATCTTCTTAAAGTTCGTTAAACCAAGACGAGCGACCGTTAATAGATCACCTTCTTTGAAGATAAAGTTCAGCGCTAAATCTCTTTTGATTGCTTCACGATAACGCCACGTCGCCAATGGCTTTAAAATCGCCAGCTCAGAAGGTTTTAATTGCCAAGCGCCCTTAATATCAAGGTAGGCATGCTCTTCATTGGTTACGCGAATACGTTTCGAAACGAGTAAATCACTTTCTTGCTGTACAGCTTCCCACCAACCTGCTTGCGTCACCTTATCGAACAGCTTTTCGTATAACGGTAACAAGTAATGAACATCTGCGGCAGCATAATCTAATTGCTTTTGTGTCAGTGGACGAGCCATCCAGTCGGTACGTGATTCACTTTTGTCGAGCTCTACGCCTAAATATTCTTCCACCAGCGATGCGAAGCCTGTCGATAGGCCGTGACCGAGAAAAGCGGCCATCAGCTGCGTATCCACCATAGGGAATGGTGTACAACCAAAAGCGTTTTGGAAAACTTCTAAATCTTCACCACATGCGTGCAGCACTTTTAGCACAGAAGTATCTTTTAATAGCGCTACAAACGGCGTCATATCCGTTAATTCAGTCGGATCAATCAGCGAGAGGCGATTACCATCGAAAAGCTGAATCAGACCTAACTGCGGGTAGAAAGTGCGAATACGAACGAATTCGGTATCCAGCATCACTACGTCTGCCTCTCGGGCATGAGTGCAAACCTCTTCTAGGTCTTTGTTTTTAGTAATAATTTGATAGTTCACATACTTCTCGCTATAAAAATGCCAGCAAAACGCTGGCATTCTATCATTTTTTAAATCTCTCGACTCGACGAAATCGGCTTATGCGCTTTTCTTCGCAAGTTCAGCGTCATTCTCTTCGCGTAAAACACGACGCAAGATCTTACCGACATTGGTTTTAGGTAAGTCTTCGCGGAACTCAACCAACTTCGGAACTTTGTAGCCAGTTAAGTGTTCTCGACAATGCGCGATCACTTCGTCTTTGGTCAAGCTCGGATCGCGTTTCACGACATAAATCTTCACTAATTCACCAGACACTTCATGCGGCTGACCAATAGCAGCAACTTCAAGTACTTTGCCGTGAAGTGCTACAACGTCTTCGATTTCGTTCGGGTAAACATTAAAGCCTGATACTAAGATCATGTCTTTCTTACGGTCAACGATATGCAGGAAGCCTTCGTCATCGAACTTAACGATGTCGCCGGTTGATAGCCAGCCGTCTTCGTTAATCGTATCTTTCGTTGCTTCAGGTCGTTGCCAGTAACCTTGCATAACCTGAGGACCACGAACTTGAAGTTCGCCAGTTTCAGTATTCGCAAGAGCGTTACCTTCTTCGTCCACGATACGAACTTCTGTTGATGGTACCGGCAGACCAATAGAGCCATTGTATTCAACAAGATCATGCGGATATGCCGCCACCAACGGAGAACACTCTGTTAGACCGTAACCTTCGAGCAAATAACAACCCGTGGTCTTTTGCCATCTTTCTGCCACTGAGCGCTGCACTGCCATGCCGCCGCCAACGGCTAAACGTAGATTACTGAAATCCAACTCGTGGAAATCTTCATTATTGACCAATGCATTAAATAAGGTATTCACGCCCGTAATCGCAGTAAACGGATGCTTTTGTAGCTCTTTCACGAACCCTGGAATATCTCTAGGGTTGGTAATAAGTAAGTTACGACCACCCATTTCAACAAACAGCAGACAGTTTACGGTAAGAGCAAATACGTGATACAGCGGTAATGCTGTCACGACTAATTCACGCCCCGGAGATAAAACCGGTCCGTACGCGCCTTTTGCCTGTAGAACGTTCGCAATCATGTTGCGGTGAGTCAGAATCGCGCCTTTCGCGACACCTGTCGTCCCCCCCGTATATTGCAGGAATGCAATGTCATCCCCAGACATAAACGGTTTAACGTATTGTAGACGACGACCTTTACGTAGAGCCTGACGCATTGAGATTGCACCAGGTAAATCGTACTTAGGCACCATGCCCTTAACGTACTTCACCACGAAATCGACAATCGTACCTTTCGCTCGTGGCAGCATTTGACCAAGACTGGTTAACACTACGTGTTTGACTGGTGTTTTATCGACGATTTGTTCTAGCGTATTCGCAAAGTTAGACACAATCACAATCGTCGTCGCACCTGAGTCATTCAATTGGTGTTCAAGTTCACGAGGAGTGTAAAGTGGGTTAACGTTTACGGCGATACAACCTGCACGCAAAATACCAAATAATGCTACTGGGTATTGCAGTAAGTTTGGCATCATCAGAGCAACGCGGTCACCCTTTTGCAGTTTTAACTCGTTTTGCAGATACGCTGCGAATGCGCGACTACGCTCTTCCAATTTACGGAAGGTCATAACCGAGCCCATGTTCATGAATGCTGGTTGGTCTGCATATTTTTGTACAGACTGTTCAAACATTTCTACCAAAGACTCATATTGCTCTGGATTAATGGTTTCAGGTACGTCACTTGGATAACGTGAAAGCCATGGTTTATCCACGATGTTACTCCTCGTTTATAACTGGCTAAAAAATAGCGTCCTTTTTATTTTGAAAGCTATTACAGCACAGCGAACGTGCTTGAGCACGCAACTCTCAAACACTTGTTTAAATTTTGTTAACTACACCAAGAATTCGCGTTGCGACCTCGAGTATTTGCTCTAAATGACAGTGATGACCACCCTTGACAGAAACCACTTGCGGTGGGTTCTCTCCCCAATCAGCTTGGTTAGATGGTAAATTCTGAAATCCTTGATCGCCTAATACGATCAAATGAGGACAACGTATTTGGCTGGTAATCGAGTTAGCATGCGCTTGCGCCATTCGGTAAAGCGACGCACATTTTAACTTGGCATCATGCCGCCAATACCATTTATCTCCTCGCTGCTCCGTTCCTCGCTCGACTATCGGCAGAAGCTGCTCAGCGGTTAATTGGTTGGCTTGCATGCGTAATTTTAACGCCAGATCGAAGGAGGCAATGCTTCGCTCTGGCTTGTTTTGCTGTCTTATTCGACTTAAAACGCCATCGCGAAGACGAGGCAAACTGTTAGTAGGATCTTCAGTAAGAGGTCCTGCTCCCTCAATTTGCACAAGAGCTTCGACCTGCTCTGGAAACGCAGCACTATAGCAACTTGCGATTAAAGCACCAAGTGAATGCCCTACTAATATCAGTCTGTTTGGTGATAATTCGTCCAACAGCTGATATAAATCGGCAATATAGTCGTGAAAGGGGTAATAATTATCGTGAGATTTATGACTCGATAAACCGTGACCAAAATGATCGATGGCGAGGAGGTGTAAGTGAGGATTAAGTTGATTCAACTGCTCCATGAGCGCTTTAAAGCTGCCCGCATTATCTAACCACCCATGAAGAAAAACGACTGACAAGTCAGCCGTTTTCTCGTTCCCTATCTCAAGGGCTGCCATTTTGCCGGCAGGAAGCTCGAATTGACGCTCATGCATCGCAGATTATTTGACCTGTTTTATCACTTTACCGTCTTGCGGGAAATCATTACGCCACATGCGGCAGTTAATCGAGTAACATGGGTAAAAGTAGGTTGGCGAGTCATACATGCGTACACGTTCTTCAATTTTCCATAAACGGTACCCTTCCCCCTTAATTACTGGGAAGATGTAACCGTGCTCACCGATCTTTCCTTCTTCTTCCCCTGCTCCTTTGCCTACAACCGTCACCAAACGGCCTTCACTAAAGGCGACAGGCTCTAAATAGCCATCAAAATAGGCGACAAAACGCCCCGTAGGCTCTTCATCAATATCAGGTTTACCAGACTCACTGATAGGAAGGTTTACAATCTCTAGACGCGTTTTATCTTTAAAGTTATCCACTTTAGCGATGATTCCACCAAGGCGAACATCTTCACTCACTTGCCCCTGAGACTCAGCAAACGCTTTATAGTCTGTAACGACCAATTCTGTGCTTGCATTTAGCTCCTCTGGCAAAGAGCTACACGCAGACAAACCAACCGTAGCAAATAATGCGAGAAAAAACCGTCCAAAAACCTTCATAAACCACCTTTCAATATTAGTAACCCCAAGCTGGGGAGATCTCACACGTAAATATCGACACCAAGTAATTGAGCCAGTTCCTCTTTTTTAGCTCGATTCATGACATCCATGTACTGCTCCATTGCTTTACGTGCGCCCCCTTCAGGAAGGTCATATTGCACTTGAGCTCGGTGAATTTGGGACTCATCCACGTGTTTTATGGAGTGCGCCACGGCGTTAGCAACCTTTGAAGGCTGACCTACAGGCTGCTTTGTTTGTGATTTATTTACCTGCTTCTTTTGACTGGCTTTATGAGTGCGATTTGCACCGGGAATCAAAGAAGGAGGCAAGCCATTAATCGACGCCATAGCACTCCATAAAAATACAGGGCAAACGCCCTGCTTTTTGTCAGGTTAATGAAAAACGGACTATTCGCGACCAGGAAGTTTTTTCCATGTCACATTATCACGTAAATAAACAGGGCTCGAATCTTCGACCGGCACGGTATTACCCTTTTTAAATTCTTGTTCAGCAAGAATCACGATGTCTTGTGAATCAGGGTACAGAACGTCACCATGCGTCAGATTAAACGGTAGGTCTGCTAATACTTCTTGGTAAGCATCCCAACCAGTACCTGCTGTCGTCCACGTTTTGTCGTCTGCTTGTGCTTCTTCAACGAGACGTGCTGGTGGAATTACGCACTCTGCATCCATCTCTGCCCACTCACCGTTTGCTTGGCGAGTGTAACGTGCCCAGTAAACTTCACCCATACGTGCGTCAATAGCCACAGCGACATCGGTCACACCATGTAAGCGATAGCTACCTTGAGCCATTGCAGCCAGCGTTGAAACGCCGATCATAGGTAAGTCAGCACCGAACGCCAAACCTTGTGCGATACCAATACCGATACGAACGCCAGTAAAGCTACCTGGACCACGTCCAAACGCTAACGCATCCAGCTCTTGTAGAGTCAGGCCAGCTTCTTTGAGTACTTCATCAACCATTGGCAGTACTTTTTTGGTGTGATCGCGTGGTGCAACCGCGCTACGTGAAATCACTTGATCATTAGCCAACAACGCAACTGAACAGTTTTCAGTCGCTGTATCGATAGCAAGAATTTTTGCGCTCATTTAACTCTCTACAACTCTCATTTATTGGGTTATGCCTCAGCACTTGCGTCTGTGACAGATTGTTCTGCTTTCAGGAATGCTTTGATTCCATCTAAGTCTCGCGTCCTTGGGATAGGTGGTAGACTTCCGAGGAAAATACCACCATAGTCTCGCGTGACGAGGCGATTATCACAAATGATCAACGCACCGTGATCCTTCTGATCTCGAATTAATCGCCCGACTCCCTGCTTTAACGTAATCACTGCATCCGGGATTTGTACTTCAGCAAATGGTTCACCGCCACGTAATCGACAATCCTCGATACGGGCTTTGAGTAACGGATCGTCAGGGGCGGTAAACGGTAATTTGTCGATAATAACACAGCTCAGCGCATCACCTCTAACATCAATCCCTTCCCAGAAAGCGCCCGTCGCCACGAGTAAAGCGTTACCCAGTTCCATAAACTCCGCCAAGGTTTTCTGCTTACTCATCTCCCCTTGCATTAACACAGGCAGCTCAAGTACTTCTCGGAACTTCTCACCTAGTTCACGCATCATGCTGTGCGAGGTACATAAAAAGAAGCAGCGACCATCATTTTCTTCAATCACCGGAGCAAGCATTCGGACTAACTTATCCGCTAAGCCGTTACTGTTTGGCTCTGGCAAATACCTTGGCACACAAAGGCGCGCTTGCTTTTGATAATCAAAGGGGGACGGCAGAGAAAATTGCTTTGTAGGCTTGAGGCCAAGGCGCTCAGTAAAGTGCTTGAAATCGCCCGATACGGCTAGGGTTGCTGACGTGAAAATCCACGCGCCTTGTTTAATCTCTATTTGCTCATGGAACTTGTCCGCGACAGAAAGAGGCGTAATGTGCAGAGCGAAATGACGAGGCGAGGTATCGTACCAGTATGAGTAACCGGTAATATCGACATCACATACCCGGTCTATACGGCCTTTGATCAAATTGGCTCGTTCAAAGGCCGTATCCAGTAATTGACTGCGCCCTAAAGCTATTTTGAGTACATCAATCGCCAATTCGAGGCTATCAGTTAAGCGCAATAATTCTCGCTTAATAGAACCTGATTGCAACGCCTCACGCCAGTTGCCACGAAAGCCTGGCTCACCCAATACAATCCGCATGTCCATTGCGCTTTGCATGAGTTTGTCGCCCACTTTTTGCAATTGACGCATATCTTTGGCTTCGGTGCGATAGGCTATTTCAATGTCTTTGGCAAGATCGTGAATTTGGCGGCTTGAAACTGACTGGCCGAAATATTCGCTCGCAATATCTGGCAACTGATGAGCTTCATCAAAAATAAACACATCGGCTTCTGGAATCAGTTCACCAAATCCTGTCTCTTTGATCGCTAAATCAGCAAGAAATAAGTGATGGTTCACCACAACAATGTCGGAATCCATGGCTCGCTTACGCGCTTTCAATACAAAGCAATCGGTGTAGCTCGGACACTCTTTACCTAAACAGTTATCATTGGTTGAGGTGATAGTCGGAATGATCATGCTGTCTTCTGGCAGATCATCGCAATCACCAAGGTCACCTGTTTTGGTTTCTGATGACCAAGTACGCACTTTAACCAGTTGAGTTAATAACGTCGGGTCAGATTCATTAGTGTGGCTTTCGACCATTTGGCGGCTCAAACGATCCAAACACAGATAATTAGAACGCCCTTTTAATAACGCCACTTGGCCATAAAAACCAAGCGCATTGACCATGAGCGGTAAGTCACGATGGTACAACTGCTCTTGCAAGTTTTTCGAGCCTGTACTGATGATCACTTTTTTACCGCTCAACAGCGCAGGGACTAGGTATGCGAAGGTCTTACCGGTTCCGGTTCCTGCCTCCACCACCAACTGGGTTTGATCTTTGATCGCACTGCTGACGGCTTCCGCCATATCGATTTGTGGCTGACGAGCTTGAAAGCCAGGAATGGCCTTACCTAACGCGCCATCAGAGGAAAAAGTTTTTGCGATCATGCTTGGTATTGAGTTTGAAAAATTATCGAGAGTATATCAGAGGAATAGGAGTGACATCAGCCCACAATCTGACCAGCTTGCGGCGACACGCGGATATTTTGTTGAAACCAACGTAAGAATAGATTATTTATGGTGAAACATGGCAGTACAGTTACACCCGCCAGGGAATAATAACAAATTCGTACGCTAAAATATTAATGCATGGAAGTACCTGATTTATGGAAAAGAAAACACTGTTGACCCACTGTTCTGACGCCCCGGGTCTCATCTCGAAAATTACTAATATCTGTTACAAGCACCAACTCAACATCGTTCACAATAACGAATTTGTTGATAATACCAGTGGCCACTTTTTCATGAGAACGGAGTTGGAGGGGTACTTCAACGATCAAACGTTTCTTGCCGACTTGGACCAAGCTCTCCCGCAAGGTGCTAAGCGTAAATTGGTTGGCTCTCGCCGTAAGCGCATCGTCATTCTCGTCACAAAAGAAGCGCATTGTTTAGGCGATATTCTGATGAAAACCTACGATGGAAGCCTAGATGTTGAGATCGCCGCTGTGGTGGGGAATTACGACAAACTGCAAACTCTCACTGAACGCTTCGACATTCCTTACCACCATGTGACCCATGAAAACCTTAGCCGTGAAGAACACGAGCAGAAGATGCTAGAAGTGATCGATCAATACGATGCTGACTTTTTGGTGCTAGCTAAATACATGCGCGTATTAACGCCGACGTTTGTTGAGAAATATCACCACAAAATCATTAATATTCATCACAGCTTCTTACCTGCTTTTATTGGCGCGAAGCCATATCAACAAGCTTACGATCGCGGTGTGAAAATCATCGGTGCAACAGCACACTTCGTGACTAATGATTTAGATGAAGGGCCGATCATCAAGCAAGACGTAATTCCTGTCGACCATACATTCAATGCCCAAGATATGGCGCAAGCGGGACGCGATGTAGAGAAGAACGTATTGAGTAAGGCTTTGAATAAAGTGATCAATGACCACGTCTTTGTTTATGGGAATAAGACAGTGATCCTGTAATCCCTCCGTACTAGTTACAACGATAGTGAAACCCGTCCAACTTGGCGGGTTTCATCTTTTCAGAAGATCCCCCCTCCAATTCTAACCATCAAAGTTAAACCGATACGTTATAATTTTTCATTTCTCCACAACTATTTACTGAGAGAATGATTCCGTTTATCATTTGCCCTCCTTATAATAAACCACGTTAATATTACGGAATTAAAATGAAAAAAACGTTAGTGGCTTTTCTGATTGGGCTGACTTTACCAGCAACCACAATCGCAGATACTCTTGAGCCTGTTCAGAATGATGTATCCACTCGCATTATCGGCGGCGAACCTGCCAACACTTCCGACTGGAAATTTATTGCTTCACTGGTACGTAAAGGACAACCTACATCTATTGGTCACTTTTGTGGTGGCAGTTTCCTAGGTGGAAAATACGTATTAACTGCTGCGCACTGTGTGGAAGGTCTTAATGCGGACGATCTGGATATCGTTCTTGGTCTTTATGACAAAAACAGAGAGTCTCAAGCACAGCGCATCGCCATTAAAAATATCTATTCACATGATGAATATAACAACATAACAACGAACAATGACATCGCTCTTATTGAATTAGAACGCAATATCGATAGCGCAACTATTGACCTGGCAACGCCAGAACTTTTAGATAGCGTACGCGTAGGAGACAAGTTGCACGTGGCTGGATGGGGAAATACGTCCACGACAGACCGAATATACCCAACCGTTTTACAACAAGTAGATTTGGAATACGTAGATCGAGCTACCTGCCAAAACCTACCAGGAAACTACTCTAATGTATCAGATGACGGTATTTGCGCCGGATACTATTGGGGAGGTAAAGATAGCTGCCAAGGAGATAGCGGCGGTCCACTCATCGTTGATGATAACGGTATCAACAAATTGCTAGGCGTGGTCAGCTGGGGGGATGGATGTGCTCAACCAAACGCTTATGGTGTTTACGCCAACGTCGCTCATTTTCAACACAATGGATGGATAGATAGCCATCGCAATACTATCAGCTTCACTAAGTACCGAGATCTTCGTTTCGTTGAGCGAAAAGCGCAGCAAGAGACCTTTACTATTCGTAATGACGATACTATCCCATTAAACATCTACGAAAGCACAATATCATACGGAAGTACCATCGAGAAAAGCACTTGTACTGGTACCTTAAAGCCTTCGCAAAGCTGTCAAATTACCGTCGGCTACCAACCTAGCTATTCGGGATCAGAAACAACGATAGAGCTCTTTACCGATCATCCGAAACTGTCCAGACTCACAACAACTTTCGAGTATTCAGGTGTAGATAAAGCAAGCAGATCAGTGCGTAATGCCATTCCGCTAGCAGACGCAAATGTTTATACCGGTCAAAACGCTTGGACGGCTGAAAATGGTGAACTGCAATCAGCGGATATGGGAGCTTATCCTGGTGTATCTGAGCTGGTTTTGACCGATCTTCCGAAGGGCAAACTTACCATGGATCTCAAAGTAATGTCCGATGGTTTTGATTACTTGTTCATCTTAGTTAATGGTGAAATTTACGATAGCACCAACCAACTCCTCGATTATAAAGAGATCCAGATCGATCTTTACAAAGCATCTAATACGATAACGTTTGAATACGTCCAACACCCGTTTTCAAGTGGCATTTACAGCGCGCAAGCATTTGTTCGCAACATAAATATGTCAGTCAGCACAGATAATACGGGCGATGCTGGTAACGACGTTAATAAAAAGTCTAGTTCAGGCGGCAGTTTATCTATTGGCCTACTGGTGTTAATGGCTGCAGGTTCATTCGTACGACGCAAAAAAAGGTAACGAGATGAAACATAGACTCAAGATATTCCTACTTGGTTTGGGCACTATCAGTTTAACTGCATGTTCAGCAAACGCAGGACTGCAAACAAACCAGACGTCTGAGCACCAAGCAATGATGGTAGAGACTTATAGGACAAGTGAGAGTCAAATTTCATTTATCACAGAGTCTAACGGCTGCAGTGAAAACGAGGACTTTAGCCTAAAAATAGAGCAAAGCTCACAGACAGAAGCTCTTATTACTATCGTTAGAGACAAGGCGGATCATTGTAAACGAATGCCGTTTGCCAAAACTTTTACACTGCCTTTAGATGAAGAGTTGAAAGGCAAAAAACTTTCCATTACCAACCCAAAAAGCAAGTCACTGGCTAAATAGTGATTCGCTTACGAAAGGGAGCCTCGGCTCCCTTTTTGCCTATCGCAACTCAGCAATTCTCACCCTAGCGTTTTACGCCTGCTCAGACTCCACAATACGCTTAAGTGAATGCGGGTGCAGTTTGATACAAATGCCTTGGTACTTAAACGCCACTGTTGGGTTATTCAAGCGTTCGCCATCCCCTTTCGGGCTCGACAGTTTGATCTTCACACCCAGCTCTTCTAACTCATTAAAGCGTGCGCCAAACGCTGGATAAGTGTGTCTCAAATCAGCAAGAAACTCATCTGCGGTTTCGGCATGAGACGGAATCACAAACTCCACATGTTCCCAGCTTTCAGTTGGGTAGATTTTGCCTTCCGCAGGGTATGGCAGTTCCAGACACTCAATCTTCCAACCACGGCTTTCCAACGCTTTGTCGAATTCGATAACGATGATTGGACGACCGTTGATTTTCGCTTGTGAAATCACCTTACCGTATTGATTCCATGCTTCATGCGCGGCTTTTGCTGTTTCAGTATCATTAATTCGCAGCGCAATATGGTCAGCTTGAGCAAAGCTCAGATCCAGTTTTAACAGGGATGCAAGCTCTTCAATCTTCGCCATAAATTCATCCAGATCTTGGATCATCAATTTAGGCGCTAGGCGTTTTTCAACTAGTTGAGTCGTCATTGTGGCTCTCTTATGGGGCGATTTATCTCATTACTCTGAGCGCAATAGTAAACGCAAACTAAGCCACATTTCCATTCAATCGAAAAAGTATAAATTTCCCCAATTCCTCTCTGTATGAAAAGCAATAAAGTTGTTATCATTAGCCCCATTTTTGTGAACTCCAACAGAACTCGGCACTTATTTCGCCGAGTTCTTCGTCCTTGAATTGAAGGAAACGCGTGTGAATATCCAAGCACTTATTAATGACAAAGTATCTCAGGCTCTAGAAGCCGCTGGCGCACCTGCAGGCAGTCCTGCGGCAGTACGCCAATCAGCAAAGCCACAATTTGGTGACTACCAAGCAAACGGCGTAATGGGCGTTGCTAAAAAACTGGGTACTAACCCACGAGAATTTGCACAGAAAGTACTGGATGTTCTAGACCTAGATGGTATTGCGAGCAAGACAGAAATCGCTGGTCCTGGTTTCATCAACATTTTCCTAAGCGAAGAGTTCCTAGCAAAACAAGCGGAAGCAGCACTGGCTGATTCACGTCTTGGCGTTGCGGCAGACGAAGCTCAAACTATCGTTGCTGACTACTCTGCACCAAACGTTGCTAAAGAAATGCACGTTGGTCACCTACGTTCAACCATCATCGGTGATGCGGTAGTACGTACTCTTGAGTTCCTAGGTCACAAAGTGATCCGTGCGAACCACATCGGCGACTGGGGTACTCAGTTCGGTATGCTTATCGCAAACCTTGAACGTGTACAACAAGAGTCTGGCGAAGTTTCTATGGAACTTGCGGACCTTGAAGGCTTCTACCGCGAATCGAAAAAGCTGTACGATGAAGATGAAGACTTCGCAGTAAAGGCGCGAAACTACGTTGTGAAACTGCAAAGCGGTGACGAGTACTGTGCAGAAATGTGGAAAAAACTCGTTGATGTAACCATGATCCAAAACCAGCGCAACTACGACCGTCTAAACGTGTCACTGACTCGTGACGACGTAATGGGCGAGAGCATGTACAACGACATGCTTCCTAAGATCGTTGCAGACCTAAAAGAACAAGGTCTTGCCGTTGAAGATGATGGCGCGCAAGTTGTATTCCTAGATGAATACAAGAACAAAGATGGCGAACCAATGGGCGTTATCGTTCAAAAACGCGATGGCGGTTTCCTATACACAACAACAGACATCGCATGTGCAAAATATCGTTATGAAGAGCTAAGCGCAGACCGTGTGCTTTACTTCATCGACTCACGTCAACACCAGCACCTAATGCAAGCTTGGACAATTGTTCGTAAAGCAGGCTACGTACCTGAGTCAGTATCTCTTGAGCACCACGCGTTCGGCATGATGCTTGGTAAAGATGGTAAGCCATTCAAGACTCGTGCGGGTGGTACCGTTCGTCTTGCCGACCTTCTAGATGAAGCAGAAGTTCGTGCAGCACAACTGATCGAATCTAAAAACCCTGAACTAGATGCGGAAGAAAAAGAGAAGATCTCTAAAACAGTTGCAATGGCAGCGGTTAAATACTCTGACTTATCTAAACACCGTACGACTGACTACGTGTTCGATTGGGACAACATGTTAGCGTTTGAAGGTAACACAGCACCATACATGCAATATGCATACACTCGCGTAGCTTCTATTTTCGCTAAAGCTGGTGTTGCTATGGACGCTCTCCAAGGTGACATCAAAATCACTGATGAGAAAGAGAAAGCACTTATTGCTAAACTTATGCAGTTCGAAGAAGCGGTTCAATCTGTCGCTCGCGAAGGCCAACCGCACATCATGTGTAGCTACCTATTCGAACTAGCAGGTCAGTTCTCTAGTTTCTACGAAGCGTGCCCTATCCTAGTTGCTGAAGACGAAGCTGTGAAACAAAGCCGTCTGAAACTAGCAGCGCTAACAGCGAAGACCATCAAGCAAGGTCTGTCTCTACTAGGTATCGATACTCTAGAGCGTATGTAAGCGATTCGAGAATCGAGAATCGAGAATCGAGAATCGAGAATCGAGAATCGAGAATCGAGAATCGAGAATCGAGAATCGAGACGATTTAGAAAGGTTGGCGTGAAAGCGTCAACCTTTTGTTTTATCTGGCGTATACTGATGTCATTCAATTCAAATCGGATAATATAATGAGTTTTGAACTGCACCCTCAATTGGCAAAAGACACTACCGTTATCGGTCACTTCCCTCTGTGTGTGGCGCTTCTGCATAAAGACAATGCTGTGCCATGGGTTATCTTGGTACCAAAACGTGCAAACCTAAAAGAGCTTCACCACTTGCCAATGAAAGAACAGCAACAGTTTTTGCTAGAGTCTCAAGCGGTAAGCCAAGCACTGGAAGCAACATTCCGTCCAGACAAGTTAAACCTCGGTGCACTAGGTAACATGGTGCCGCAACTGCACATTCACCATATCGCTCGCTTCAAAGATGACATAGCATGGCCGGGACCGGTTTGGGGTAATACCAAAGGTGAATTCCGTACAGAAGAAGAGCAAAACGAATTGCTTGGTCGTATTAAGAACGTGTTATCACTGAGCTCTATTTTCCAAAAAGCATAAGCACTGTAAGCGAAAATAATTCGCCTTTGAATACGGCTAAAATAGACAGAGAAAGATTAATACGTATTTGTAACAATCTTTCTCATTTTTCTGGGATTATCACTAAAATAAAACTTGTTTAGACTGCCCGCTCAGTTAGAGAGGGTCATCATGAAACAAGTCTTCAACACATTCCGATACGTCAGCTGGATCGCCATCATCTGTTCTATGGCTGCTTCATTCTTGCTTTTTCTTATGGGTGCAGCAAAAACCTATTCAGCATTTGCGGTCTTCATTCTTAATCAAACACCTCCAGAAGCACTCGCACATTTAGATAAAGCAGACATCGCGATCGCTTATTTGATCAAGTCACTGGATACATTTCTTGTCGCACTAGTTTTGTTCATCTTTGCTCACGGCATCTACACACTATTTATTTCCAACAAAGCTAAAGCGAAAACACAAGAGCAGTCGGTTTTGCATTGGATCAGAACCCCAAACATCGGCCATCTAAAAAACATTTTGGCTGAAGTCATCATCGTGATCTTGTTTGTGAAATTCTTAGAGCTCGTGCTGATTAACTTCGACAGCTTAGATTGGACGATCTTAACATTACCTATTTCGATTTTAGTTTTAAGTCTTGGTTTGAAGTTCCTAGGGTTAGGCGCGACTAAACACTCTGAAGAACATTAATTTCGCTGTATTCACAAACAATAACCAGCAAAATAAAAGCCGCATCATTGCTGATGCGGCTTTGTCGTTTTTACGTGATAATTTTTAGGTGACTAATTTTGATAGTCGCTACATGGTGACTGTCAGAGACAAACCATCTTGTTTAGTCACTGAGTAGCGAACTCGAGTCACGTCATGAGCTTTATTGGTGTCAACTAGGCGGCTAATTTTGCCCTTCTTAATCCACACACTTAACATCGCGTCAGCACCATCTTCACTCATCCCAAACTGCTTAGCCAGATCTGACTGGGAAACGGTTCCTTTGTCTGCAATGTATTGATAAAGCTCTTTTAAAATCATGCTACTTGCGCCTCTAATGCACCGTTTTGTTTCTTACCAACTCGTTTGAACACACGGTATGTGCCAAAGAAGATAGCTACGATCACTGCCATCCAAATGCCACTTGTCACTGGGCTATCTGCGAAATGCGTCAATTGGTTGTAGAACGTCGCACATAGGTAAGCCAAGCCCATTGTCCAAACCGCGATAAAGCGTGCGAACTTATGACCAAACTCACGTACGTAAGCCCCCATCGCCGCCACACAAGGTGTGTACAGTAGGATAAAGATTAGGTAAGCAAATGCGGCATTGCCAGAAGCAAACTGCGATTTAATGTTACCGAAGATAGAAGCATCGACTTCTTGTTCTTCGGCAACGGCATTTGAGTCAGTTAAGTCACCCACTTCAATGCCTAGTGGATCTGAGTAGCTCAAACCGGCTAGGTTTTCAGGGATACTCATTACTGCCTCTTCTAGGCTGCCCATTAGATCAAATTCTGCGTCTTCACCGTCGCTTGGCGTGGTGTATAGGCTGTTAAGCGTACCAACTACCGCCTCTTTTGCGAAGATACCGGTAATGATACCAACCGTCGCTGGCCAGTTATCTTCTTGAACACCGATTGGCGCGAATACTGGAGTAACAACTTGCGCAGCTTTAGAAAGCACCGAGTTTTCGCTGTCTTCGTTACCAAAACTGCCATCAGTACCCAATGAGTTGAAGAAACTCAGAATAGCAACAACGATAACGATGGTTTTACCTGCACCAAGTACAAAGCGCTTTAGCTTTTGCCAAGTTTTGATCACCACGTTTTGTAGCGTCGGAAGCTCGTAATCTGGCATTTCCATCACTAGGCTGTCGCTGCTACCTGGGTAAAGCGTGTGCTTAAGGAAAAGACCTGTGAAGATCGCTGCCACAATACCAAGTAGGTAAAGTGCGAATACAATGTTCTGGCCAGAACCTGGGAAGAATGCCGCAGCGAATAGCGCGTATACAGGCAGACGAGCACCACATGACATAAATGGTGCCATAGAGGCAGCCAGTTTACGCTCACGTTCTTGGTCTAGAGTACGAGTTGCCATGATTGACGGTACGTTACAGCCAAAACCAAGAACCAACGGTACAAATGCTTTGCCCGGTAGGCCGATCTTCTGCATCACTTTATCTAGTACGAATGCTGCACGAGCCATGTAACCTGAGCTCTCAAGTACCGCTAGGAAGAGGTACAAACACGCGATAACCGGAATGAAGGTTGCAACCGTCTGGATACCACCACCGATACCATCAGCAAGAACCGTCACTAACCACACAGGCAAATGACCGTCTAACAAGTGATGCCCACCATCAACCAATAATGCGCCCACACCAATGTCAAAAAAGTCGATAAATGCACTACCGATGTTAATCGAGAACATAAACATCAGGTACATAACAACAAAGAAGAAAGGAATTCCAATCCACTTGTTCAAAATAAACTGGTCGAGTCTTTCAGTCACACTACGACTTAACTTGCCTTCGCTTCGGCGAACTTTTTTACACTGTTCATGCAGATGCGTGTACTTAGTATCCGCGACATGCAAATCGATATCCAAATCTAACGTCGTAATGACTTCCAAGACTTTGCTTCTATCAATATCAGAAAGACTATTGAGCACCATTGTGTCTTTTTCAAGCGCACGAATCGCTAGTGCACGATGAGCGACGTTTTGGTCGTTAAAAAGTGCGGAAACCGTTTGAATTGCCGACTCCATCTTCTCACCGTAATGCAAAGACAATTCTTTAAGTGGCACTCCTTGAACGATGGATTTATGGAGCTTTTCTTTAAACTCTGCCACTTGAGTTTTATTGGTTGCAGATAAACTGACAACCGGACAACCTAACGTTTTCTCAAGCTCTGCAACGTTAATCATCTGACGTTCACGCTTTAGCGCATCCATCTTGTTGAGGACAACAATCATAGGGCGACCAAGTTCGCGAAGTTGCAGCGTCATGTATAAGCTGCGCTCTAAACTTGTAGCATCCACCACGTTAATAATGAGATCAGCAGGATGAGTTAGAACCGCACGCGATGCGATGGATTCATCAATACTATTACTATCATTACCACTGTCTAATGAGTAAATACCCGGAAGGTCAGTGAGCAAAAACTCATCCCCAGCATGCTTGAATTGTCCCGTTTTCTTTTCAACCGTGACGCCTGCCCAGTTACCAACTTGCTGTTTTGCGCCAGTTAAACCATTAAATAGCGTCGTTTTACCACTATTAGGGTTACCTACGGTTAGCACTTGATATTGCATTACACTCGCTCCACTTCAATTTTCTGAGCAATTGTTTCTCGCAATGCGACAGACACACCACGGACTTCGACTTGTAAAGGATCGCCCATTGGCGCACGTCGAATCACTTTGACTTCTGTATTGGGAAGCAGCCCCATTACCATGAGTTTCTTTCTGATATCTGATGAAAGACCATCTAACAACCGAATCGTCACCGTATCGCCAGGATTAATCTCTGATAACTTCATAGTGGCCCTTAAGAGTATTGCTAATGAGAAATATTATTATTTAATAAGTTTAGGTTGCCAATATTACTCCCCTATACCCCTTCAATCCTTGTGTGAAATCAAAGATTCCGTAAATGTTTTCACGCTTTCAAACGTTAACTTCGTAAATTTCCTCTCGTTATTTACGTCAAAATTAACAATTACAAATGACACCTAACGAAACAAAAATGTCACAAACCAAGACAGAAAACAAAAAATTCAAATTAAAACAATGGCTTAAGTAAAAAACCAAACGTTGTCGCTTTTCTCATATAAACATGGCGTTATTTTTATAAGAAAAATAAGTAACCTCTCGTATAGTTACTCCATCGAGAGGGCAACCTCTCTAATAAATTCCAGAGGTGGCATGGCAACATGTCACTCCGGCAGCAAGCGAAGGTGTCCTTGACACCCGTGGTATAGTCCCCCCGGCTATACCACGATATTTTTTTTCACCTCTTTCAAAACTTCTTTACCTTATTCATCTTTTCAACACAGTTTTCGTTTTCACGAATGTCGCATGCCATCACTCCCCCAAATGAACCACGCTCTTTTGATACAGCAATACAACTGTCATTTATTTGTTGCAACTATCAGTAAATCATTCTCTTGAAGCCATTTATGCTTATTGCTATGAACATCGCGACTAACAGATAGAACGTGATCGTGCTTACGTGTTGAGAATGGATTTGTAGGCTAGATGTGATGAAGAAACAATGAAACTTACTGCGTTAGCAACTGCAGCAATAATAGAGCACTGTATGCAGCTCCCCAGCATCTTAACTATTAACTAGGGAGCGTATAATGAAGGTTTTCTAGTTAATTTCTTGGCTTTCTTGAGTCAAAGCAAACTTGGAAGGGGGCAAACCAAAATGCAGCTTAAACTTTTGGCTAAAGTAAGATGGATCATTAAAGCCACAGTTAAAGGCGACTTCACTGATTTTCTCACCCGCCAATAACTGTTCACACGCCGTTTCTAAACGAACCTCTGTGACATAGTCTTTTAACGTTCTTGACGAGGCAGATTTAAAACGTCTCTGCAAAGAGCGTTCAGACATATACAGCATTTTAGCGGCTGACGCAGTGCCAAATTCAGGATCATGGTAATGCTCTGCCACTAATTGATAGACTTTTTGCAACCACTCTTTCTCTGGTGTGACTTGATCTTCTGCAATAGTTACAGGATTGAGTTCTTGCTGCGGTTCATCCAGATAACTACTTTCCTTCGCAGATGGCCATGTAATCTCGACTTTGTTTTGAGCATCAGAAGAGAAGACAGCCAAATAACCACCACTCGTTGTCACTAGTTGGGCAAGGTGGTCAATACTCAACTCAGAGTGATTTAAGTTAGATGGAAGCCCAGTCGCGACTTTATTAGGTAATTGCGTCCCGTAATCAAGAAAGCTCAATGACACAATATCATGCCCCTTTTCTAGCATAATTCTAACCGTTTGACCCCGGAAAGAGCGCTTGATGATATTGGCAAAAATGCTATTGAAAATAACATCAAGATTAAAGCTTTCCAGAGCAACCCGGCTCTGCTTACTCTCATCTTCTAGCTCTACCAAAATACCCGCTTTTGCAAAGTCATCTTGCCATACATCAACCACTGACTGAGTTATCTGACTCAAGTTGTAGTTCTGACTCCCACCACTTACATCACTTGGAACACTTTTGAGTTCATTTAACTGCCAATTCGTTTTAGCCAAATGATCCTCTGTCGCAGTATCCAGAGGCATAGGTAGTTTCGCCACAATAAAGTCGACGCTTGATTTTATGGATAGAGCTACATGGTCTACGAGTAGGTTTCTAACTTGAATCTGTTTACGTAATTGCTGGTTGCTCGTAAGCAACACTCTACTTTGATGTCTTAACTGATTCGTTTTGAGAGTCACTTGAGCTGCTAGATCACGGTTAGCCTGTACAACGTAGCGAGAGCGCCAGAAAACAAGTAATGCGACGACCGCAATACTAGCTACGACAAAGCCTAAAATAGCAAATCGCGATAGATACCAAGGATGAAGGACGATAAAGTGAGATTCTAAACCAACGACTCCAGCGGCAACTTGAGACTCATTACTGACCTGCAAGTGATATTCACCGGAACTAAGGTGCTCGAGTGTCAGTTGGCCCCCCTCTAACGTTTGCCATGGGTCATCGTTGTTCAATCGATAGTACAAATTTTGACTGTCTGGTTTTGGCATCACACCGAATAAAAAACTCAGCGAAGATCCATATGGCAGTGTGATCCCATTCAGATCGGCACTACCAACTTGCAGAACTTCATTTTCAAGCACAACTTGGCTAACAATAAACTTAGACTCTGGGGGATTAGATACAAGCAGCTTGGATGCTTCTGCTTTTACGAGTCCGTACTTCGACCCCAGAACAAGCTCTCGCTCACCAATTTCTGTCTGCTGTATAACGCTACAAATACCAGGGAGGAACTCATTGTTCATTAAGCCTGATGACGATGCGTAATGTTTCACTAACTCACCCGAAAGGTGGTAATAGCTTAAACCGACAGAGGAAGCTAACCATACACCTTGCCTGTCTCTGATCAAGCAAGCAGGTCTGGCGTTGGGCTCACTCATTTCAACAACACGTTTTTCATCGCTTCGTGTATCAGTTTTAAACACACCATAAGATGAAGCAAACCACTGGCTGCCATCAACCGCCGTGGTCATGTCTAATGATTCACCAAACTTTTCTGAAAAACGGATAAACTGGATGTTGTCATTACTGTATTGGTATACGCCATGATCGGTGCCTATTAATAGGGCATCTTCAGTATCATATAGGCGCGTAACCTTAGCAGGCAAATACTGACTTACTAGCCACTCACTTCCAAAGTTTCGTACGCTTTGTGCAGCAGTATCAACATTGTAAAGATGGTATCCGCTTGATACCCAAAGACGGTCATCACCATCAACGGTCACATGCTCTACGGCATGTCCGGCCATAACCTGTAAATAAGGAAATGTAATCTTGTTGAGACCATTTAGCTCAAATATTTCCAGCCCTTTTGAGGTTGCAAGCCAAAGCATGCCGTTTTGAAACGCAAATTCATTGATCTGCGACTCCAACTCTAAGACTTGGTTAATCCCACTCTTTCCTGAACGATAAATCTTTCGGTCATCAGCAAACCAAAGCGCACCATCAGGACCTTCAATAGTTTGCCGAATTCGTCCTGATAGGGTGTGTGAGTCATAACTACTAAAGGTCACTCGTTCAAATTTTTTACTAAATAGCGAGTAATAACGAATACCTTGGTTAGTCGCAATCCACATCCCTCCCATATTGTCACTCAACAACGAATAAATCTTCGTGTTATCTAACTCTAACTCAAGAAAACTTGCAGGCGCGACTTCGGTGACCTCACCTGAAAAAAATGAGTACAAATAAAGGCCATGCTCTGTCCCCACCCAGTACTCTTGATTTGTCTCTGCGAATGTCAAAACATGTGAGCCGCCAATTCTAATCACTTCTTTATCAGGCTGGTAAATGTTGAAAATTAAAGCGCCACGCAATGTACCTATCAAAATTTCTCTTCGCGTGTGTGAATAATAGACTTTCTCAATGTAGTTTTGACCTGAGGCAGCGACATGGTCAAACTTATCACCTTCAGAAAGATAGAAGCCGGAAGTCGTTGCTAGTGCCCACTTCGTTTCAACTAGCACCGCATCATTAATGTAAACGTAGCTATTATTACTATGTTGATAGAGCTGCAATAGAGAGAAAGAGTTTAACTCGCTAGTGTCGATATTGTAGGTATAGAAATGCGCGCCATCACTCACCCAAATATAGTTCTTTGAAGACCCTATTTTTCTTATTTGTGAGCCTGGATTTAAACTAAAGACTAAACGTCGCTCCTGATTTGGATAAGTTCGATAGACCTCATTTTCAATAAAGGTCCAAAAAGCACCTTTATGATAGGCCAACTGCTTGGCCGACGTTTGTAGGAAGCTACCTGATTTAGGCAATATAGTTTGACCATCGTAAAACAGGACTCTCCCGTGTACGTCATGAATCCACAAACCGCCCTTTTCACCCAAGAACAACTTTTTAGCCGCGATAAAAGTACCCTTTGCCTGAGTTGGCAAAGGGTAAAAGATTGCATTTGCATTATGAAGCGCAAATGCTTGGTAGGATAAGACAAAGCCCAACAGAGCAAGGGCTAATTGGCGTAGCAAGACGAAAACCTTTTGTATCAATTTGTGCTCTGAAAGTGACCGTTCATCGTTTGTAAAACATGGATTGATACGGTTATTTTGAGCTGATAATTATTGGTAATGATATCTCAATTACTTTCTGAGAAAAGGCTCGCCTTACCAAAGGTTGTAATTCTTACTACTGGATCACGTTAAAAAGACTACTCCTACATTACGACAGCACTTAATCTGACTTTTTGTTCAAGCATTGCTCAAAACTATTCGCCATATTGTTGAGAAAAGTAAAGTAACTGCCAGGTTTTGCTTCAATTGTACTCCCTAACGGGTCAAGCTCGCCTTTAGCGACATCACTGCCTCTCATTACGCTCTGAACGACAGCCGGGGTAAACTGAGGTTCAGAAAATACACAAGCCACATCTCCACCACTTAGCTTTTGACGAATTTGAATTAAGGTCTTCGCTCCTGGCTTGCGTTCTGGGCTCACAGTAAAATGCCCCATTTGATTTAGTTCATAACGATCTTCGAAATAACCGTAAGCATCATGGAATACAAAGTAACCTTTGTTTTTTACTGGTGCCAGCTTCTGCTTTATCTGTTGGTCAGTGTCTTTTAGCTCGAGTTCAAACTTTTTGAGGTTCGCTTGATATTGAGCTGCATTTTCCGGATCAAGTGATACAAGTTGATTCACAACAGCCTTGGCCACTTGTTGTGCTTGGCTTACACCTAGCCAAAAGTGCGGATCATGTGAGCCATGATCGTGCCCATCATGGTCATGGTTGTGCTCACTATCAAATTCACGCAATTCTAGATTTGGAATTTGACTAATAGTCAAAGTATTCGATCTATCCGAAACAACTTTCTCTAGAAACGGTTCAAGATCATGTCCGTACCAGATAACCAAATCAGCCGAAGCGACCTTTTTAACATCCGATGGACGCAAAGCATAGTCATGGGGTGATGTGTTAGACTGCAATAGCACGTCTGGTGAAGTTACTCCTTGAGTAAGCTCTGTTACTAACAACTGAATAGGTTTGATACTCGTCAGTACCGTTACCGCCTGTGCTGGCAGTGTTAACATTGCTGAGGCAGCAAGAATTAATGCTCTTTTCATAGTTTTACTTGGGATATGGCGTGGAAAGTGAGATAATGTTACATTATAACATTATTGATTTGCAAATGAGTTTCATTCATGTCTTCCTTAGTCCATCTTGAGCAGTTATGCGTCGAGTTCGATGGCCGCAGAGTTCTCGATAACATTAGTATGGAATTAGAAAAGGGCAAAATAACTACCCTAATTGGTCCCAATGGAGCGGGAAAATCAACGTTAGTCAAAGTTATCTTAGGTCTTCAAAAGCCGACTAGCGGCAAGTTGAACCGACAAAGAAAACTGAAAATTGGTTACGTTCCTCAAAAGTTGAAGCTCAATGACTCCCTTCCATTGAATGTAACCCGCTTCCTAAATTTAGCAGGAAAATACAGTAAGCAGGAGTGCATTGATGCATTAAGGCTTGTTGGCGCTGAACATTTACTTAATAGTAATATGCATCGCTTATCCGGTGGTGAAAACCAACGAGTGTTACTGGCGCGCGCTCTGCTTCAGCGTCCTCAGCTGTTGGTATTAGACGAACCAGCTCAGGGTGTGGATATCCAAGGTCAAATCGATCTCTATGACTTAATTGAGAGCATTCGTCATCGCTTTGATTGTGGCGTATTTATGGTGTCGCATGACTTACATTTAGTGATGGCGAAAACGGACGATGTTATTTGTCTGCATCACCATGTTTGCTGCTCAGGTTCACCTGCCACTATTACTCAGCACCCTTCTTACATCGCACTATTTGGCAATGCAGCGAGAGAGTCTCTCGCGTTTTATCATCACGACCATGAGCACCATCATCACGATTTATCCGGAACGCCAGTAAGCGGTGATGCGACATCATGCTCCCACCATAAACACGGACATCACCATCATGATTGAGTTTCTCCTACCTTCTATCCTTGCTGGTATTGGTATCGCGATCATTGCCGGTCCACTTGGGTCATTTGTCGTTTGGCGTAAAATGGCTTACTTCGGAGATACCCTAGCTCATGCATCGTTAATGGGCCTAGCGCTGGGCTTCTTGCTCAACGTAAATCTCTACCTTGCGCTACTCGTCTGCTGTTTAGCTCTGGCCGTTTTGCTTGTCACTCTGCAAAAGCAACAACTTGTGGCTACAGACACGTTGTTAGGTATCTTGGCACACAGTGCACTCTCTATCGGTTTAGTATCGGTTAGCTTTTTGGAAAACGTGCGCGTCGATTTAATGAGCTACCTATTTGGGGACTTACTTGCCGTCTCTCCACAAGATCTGATGTTTATTTACGCAGGTGTTGTTGCGGTAAGCGCGTGTTTGTACGTCTTCTGGCGCCCACTGCTTTCTAGCACTGTCAGTGAAGAACTTGCCGCTGTTGAGGGCGTGAATACAGACTTAGTTAGATTGGTGTTAATGCTAATGGTGGGTGTAGTAATCGCAGTAGGTATGAAGTTCGTTGGCGCGTTGATCATGACTTCGCTCCTAATTATCCCAGCCGCAACAGCACGTAAAGTCTCTTCATCACCAGAGCAAATGGCATTGTTCGCATCCATTATTGGCTCTGTGGCAGTACTGATGGGGCTTAGCCTATCATGGCACTTCGATACACCGGCCGGCCCTTCCGTAGTGATCAGCGCAACATCCTTATTTATGCTGAGCCAGCTGATTAAAAGCAAAGCATAATCGCATTGAGTATTAAACGCGAAAGACCTTGCTAACAACAAACATAAATCCACGGAAACGGAAAAAGAAAAGCCTGCGAAGTCGCAGGCTTTTTAATACTTATTAAGCAGTGTGGTCGATTACCAACCCGTCACTTCACGTAGACCTTGGCCAATCTCTGCTAGAGATTTCACAGTTTTAACGCCAGCCGCTTCTAGTGCAGCAAATTTGTCTTCAGCAGTACCTTTACCACCAGAGATAATCGCACCAGCATGGCCCATACGCTTACCAGGAGGCGCAGTTACACCAGCAATGTAAGAAACCACTGGCTTCGTTACATTTTCTTTAATGTATGCTGCTGCTTCTTCTTCTGCAGTACCACCGATCTCACCGATCATAACGATCGCTTCTGTCTCAGGGTCTTCTTGGAACAGTTTTAGGATATCAATGAAGTTTGAACCCGGGATTGGGTCACCACCGATACCAACACAAGTAGACTGGCCGAAACCTTCGTCAGTGGTTTGTTTAACTGCTTCGTAAGTTAGAGTACCGCTACGAGATACAATACCTACTTTGCCTTTCTTGTGGATGTGACCAGGCATGATACCGATCTTACACTCATCAGGAGTGATAACGCCCGGACAGTTAGGACCAATCATGCGAACGCCAGTTTCTTCTAGCTTCACTTTTACGTCGATCATATCTGTAGTAGGGATACCTTCAGTAATCGTTACGATTAGCTCGATACCCGCGTCAATCGCTTCTAGGATTGCATCTTTACAGAAAGGTGCTGGTACGTAGATGACTGTCGCTGTTGCGCCAGTCGCTTCTACTGCTTCACGAACTGTGTTGAATACAGGAAGACCTAGGTGAGTTTGGCCACCTTTACCTGGAGACACACCGCCAACCATTTGCGTACCGTATGCGATAGCTTGCTCTGAGTGGAAAGTACCTTGACCACCAGTGAACCCCTGACAGATTACTTTAGTGTCTTTGTTAATTAATACAGACATTATTTAGCCTCCGCAGCAGCAACAACTTTCTGAGCAGCATCAGTTAGCGACTCAGCAGCAATGATATCAACATCAGAATTAGCAAGAACTTCGCGACCTAGGTCAGCGTTAGTGCCTTCAAGACGAACAACAACAGGTACGCTTACGCCTACCTCTTTAACCGCGCCGATAATACCTTCTGCGATCATGTCACAACGTACAATACCACCGAAGATGTTAACAAGTACCGCTTTCACATTGTCATCAGATAGGATGATCTTGAATGCTTCAGCAACACGCTCTTTCGTCGCGCCGCCACCTACATCTAAGAAGTTAGCTGGTTTGCCGCCGTGTAGGTTTACGATATCCATCGTACCCATTGCTAGGCCTGCACCGTTAACCATACAGCCAACGTTACCGTCTAGTGCTACGTAGTTCAGCTCCCACTGAGCTGCGTGTGCTTCACGCTCATCTTCTTGTGAAGGATCGTGCATTTCACGAAGCTTAGGCTGACGATACAGTGCGTTTGAGTCGATGTTGATCTTACCGTCAAGACATAGCAAGTTGCCTTCACCAGTAATCACAAGTGGGTTGATCTCTAGCAGAGCAAGATCGTACTGAGAAAACATAGTGCCAAGACCCATAAAGATCTTAACGAATTGTTTGATTTGGTCGCCTTCAAGACCAAGTTTGAACGCTAGCTCACGACCTTGGTAAGCTTGTGGACCTACTAGTGGGTCAATTGCTGCTTTGTGGATGAGTTCCGGCGTTTCTTCCGCAACTTTTTCAATTTCCACACCACCTTCGGTAGAAGCCATGAAAACGATCTTACGGCTAGCACGGTCAACTACCGCACCTAGGTATAGTTCGTTCGCAATATTTGAAGCTTCTTCAACAAGGATTTTTGTTACTGGCTGACCGTTAGCGTCAGTTTGGTAAGTCACTAGGTTTTTACCTAACCACTTCTGTGCAAACTCTTTAACGCCTTCTTTTGTATCGTGTAGCTCTACGCCACCCGCTTTACCACGGCCACCAGCGTGAACCTGACATTTAACTACTTTCTTGGCTGTACTAATACGGCCTGCGGCTTCAAAAGCTTCTTGTGGTGTATCACACGCGTAGCCTTCTGGCACAGGCAAACCGAATTCTGCAAACAGCTGTTTGGCTTGGTATTCATGCAAATTCATTTCGATATTCCGTTTGTTTTTCCCTTAAGGGATTTATTATTTCCATAACGCTGCAGTCTTGGCTGCTTGTACGTCTGTAGGGTCTTCTCAAATCAATCCTTCATCATGAGTTCTCATACTGAAGGATTCAAATGAAGGCCAAACGTTGAGCTAGTCTAGCCATTGAAATTTTTAACGTCTAGCTACCTACGATAACTAGACGTTTTAGCGATATTAAACGTCTAATAGGAGACGTGCTGGGTCCTCTAGTAACTCTTTAATCGTTACTAGGAAGCCAACTGATTCACGACCATCAATTAGGCGGTGATCGTAAGATAACGCTAGGTACATCATCGGCAAGATTTCAACTTTGCCATCCACTGCCATCGGACGCTCTTGGATCTTATGCATACCAAGAATCGCTGATTGAGGTGGGTTGATGATTGGTGTAGACATTAGTGAACCGAACACACCACCGTTTGTGATAGTGAAGTTACCGCCCATTAGCTCGTCTACCGTTAGCTTGCCATCACGACCTTTAATAGCCAGCTCTTTGATGCCTTTTTCAACATCAGCGAAACCAAGCTTGTCACAGTCTTTTAGGACAGGTGTAACTAGACCACGTGGCGTTGATACCGCCATGCTAATGTCGAAGTAGTTGTGGTAAACAATGTCATCGCCATCAATCGAAGCATTTACTTCTGGGTAACGCTTAAGCGCTTCTGTTACTGCTTTCACGTAAAAAGACATGAAGCCCAAACGAATACCGTGACGCTCTTCGAACTGATCTTTGTACTGCTTACGAAGGTCCATGATTGGTTTCATGTTCACTTCGTTAAACGTCGTTAGCATTGCCGTGTTGTTCTTCGCTTCTAGCAGACGGTTAGCGACTGTCTTACGAAGGCGAGTCATTGGAACACGCTTCTGACTGCGAGCCGCTGCCGGCACGTCAACCACTGCTGGCGAGTCTTCTTTTGACGCAGATTTAGCGTTCGCAAGATGCGCTTCAATATCTTCGCGCGTAATACGACCACCAACACCAGTACCTTTCACTTGGCTTGCTTCTAAGCCATGTTCAGCCAATAAACGGCGCACTGCTGGGCTTAATGCGTCATTACTTTCTTCGCTAAGCGCAGCTTTGTGACGCTTATCAGGAGATGCTTCAGTACCTTCTGTTTTGTCTGCAGTTGGTTCACCTGCAACTGCGCCTGGCTTCAATTTAGCAATGATTTGTTTAGAAAGTACTGTCGCACCTTCTGCTTCAACAATAGCTTCTAAAACGCCAGCTTCCGGAGCTGGAACTTCTAGCACAACTTTGTCTGTTTCGATGTCAACCAAAACCTCGTCACGCTCTACTGCGTCGCCTGGTTGTTTGTGCCATGTCGCTACGGTTGCATCAGCAACTGATTCAGGTAAATCTGGAACCAGAATTTCAATTGTCATATCTGTTTCTTCCTTTAACTTCTAGTTCTTAATTCGAAGTTTTTGAGTTCACGTTCAGAGCGTCTTCAACCAACGCTTTTTGTTGTTTCAAGTGCACCGACATGTAGCCAACTGCTGGCGAAGCAGAAGCTGGGCGACCTGCGTATTTAAGATTTGCACCTGCAGGAATAGCGGCACGGAAGTTATGTTGGCTACAGTACCAAGCACCTTGGTTCTGAGGTTCTTCCTGACACCACACGAAGTCTTCAACGTTAGTGTATTGAGCAATTGCTGCTTGTACTTCTTCCATTGGGAATGGGTAAAGCTGTTCAATACGCACGATAGCAACATCGTCTTGCTCGTTGTTACGGCGCTGCTCTAGTAGGTCAAAGTAAACCTTACCAGCACAGAACACGACACGTTTCACTTTGCTTGGTTCTAAATCATCTACTTCTGGAATTGCAGATTGGAATGTACCATCCGCCAAGTCTTCAATCGTTGAAGTACATAGAGGGTGGCGCAGCAAAGATTTCGGCGACATTACAATGAGAGGTCGACGCATTGGGCGTACAACCTGACGACGAATCATGTGGTACACCTGAGCCGGTGTTGAAGGAACCACAACCTGCATATTTTGCTCAGCACAAAGCTGAAGGTAACGCTCTAAACGTGCAGATGAGTGCTCAGGACCTTGACCTTCATAACCATGAGGTAGAAGCATAGTAAGACCGCACAAACGCGCCCACTTTTGCTCGCCTGACGAGATAAACTGGTCGATAACAACTTGTGCACCGTTGGCAAAATCACCAAACTGTGCTTCCCAGATAGTTAAACCACCTGGTTCGGCTGTTGCGTAACCGTATTCAAACGCCAACACAGCTTCTTCTGACAATACTGAGTCAAAGACTTGGAATGGCCCTTGGTTGTCATGAATATTCGCTAATGGAATGTAAGTGCTTGCATCGGTTTGGTTATGAAGAACCGAGTGACGGTGGAAGAAAGTACCACGCCCCGAGTCCTGACCAGAAAGACGAATACGCTTGCCATCGTCAACCAATGTAGCATACGCCAATGTTTCAGCCATACCCCAGTCAATAGCTTTTTCACCGGTCATCATTGCTAGACGATCGTTGTATAGCTTATTAACACGGCTTTGCAGTTTATGGCTTTCTGGGTACTGACACAGACGATTGCCTAGCTCAATAAGGCGTGTCTTGTCGTATTTTGAATCCCACTCCATATCCCATTCGTGCCCTAAGTAAGGGGACCAGTCTACAGAGTGCAACGCCATTGGACGCCATTCTTTAACAACCACTTCACCGCGATCTAATGCATCGCGATACTCATTGACTAACTGAGTCGCCGTCTCGATATCTGACTCATTTTTGTCGATCAGAACATCTGCATACAATTTGCGTGGTGTAGGATGCTTTTTGATTTTCTGGTACATCAAAGGCTGAGTCGCATTTGGCTCATCCGCCTCATTGTGGCCGTGGCGACGGTAACATACAAGATCGATCACGACATCGCGCTTGAACTCGTTACGGTAATCCAATGCAATGCGAGTAACAAAAGCAACTGCTTCTGGGTCATCTGCATTTACATGGAAAATTGGCGCCTGCACCATCTTCGCGATATCGGTACAGTACATCGTAGAACGCGTGTCACGAGGATTAGACGTCGTAAAGCCTACTTGGTTGTTGATGACGATACGTACCGTACCACCAACTTGGAACCCACGAGCAAGAGACATGTTGAACGTTTCGGCAACCACACCCTGACCAGCGATTGCAGAATCACCGTGGATGGTGATAGGAAGCACTTTGCTACCTTGATTATCACCCAAGCGATCTTGACGTGCTCGAACTGAGCCCATGACTACTGGGTTTACGATTTCTAGGTGCGACGGGTTAAATGCAAGTGCTAAGTGAACATCACCGCCAGGAGTCGCAAAATCAGCAGAGAAACCTTGGTGATATTTCACATCACCCGTACCCCAAGTTTCGTCGTGTTTACCGGCGAACTCATCAAACAGGTCTTGAGGTTTCTTACCAAGTACGTTCACCAGCATGTTCAAACGACCGCGGTGAGCCATACCGATAACCACTTCACGCATTCCACTTGTACCCGCATGACGGATCAACTCTTTCGTCATCGGAATCAGCGCATCACCACCTTCTAAAGAGAAACGTTTTGCACCTGGGAATTTCGCCCCGAGGTAACGCTCCAAACCTTCAGCGGCTGTTAGCTCTTCTAGGAATGTGCGCTTCTCATCTTTGTTGAATGATGGCTGGCCTACGACAGACTCAAGGCGTTGCTGAATCCAACGCTTTTGCTCTGTGTCAGTCATGTGCATGTATTCAGCACCGATGGAACCGCAATAAGTTTTGTTGAGGGCTTCATAGATATCTTTCAACTTCATGGTTTCTTGCCCAACAGCAAAAGAACCTACGTTGAAAGTTTCTTCGAAGTCATCTTCGGTAAGATTATGAAAAGCAGGGTCTAACTCCGCCACTGTTGGGCGTTGCCATAGACCTAGTGGGTCTAATTCTGCAGCTTCATGCCCGCGGAAACGGTATGCGTTGATTAGCTGTAGAACTTTTACTTGTTTTGCATCGACATCTGGGTCACTAACTTGGACATTGTAATGCTTTGTTTCTCTAGCGAGTCGTCGGAAGTAGTCACGGACACGTGAATGTGGTTGTTCTGCCACTTCTTCTGATGGCTTAGGCAAGCCTTCAAAAACACGTTTCCACTCCTCACTTACCAGATCGGGATCACTTAGATACAGTTCGTAGAGGTCCTCTACATACGTTGCATTGGCGCCAGCCAAGTGTGAAGACTCGAGCCATGCCTTCATCACGCCGTTGTGCATATTTTCCCTTAACCAGTAGTTTTCACGTTTGCTTCGGTCTTTGCCGAGCTATAAGAGCCGACTAAAAATACGGTCGGCAATTTTTGTATTCTTTACTCGAATATTACTGAAGCAGTGAAGCGGTCATATCGGGTGATCCGCAACACTGCGACATTCCTAAGAGCGAGTAAATTAAACCGAACGATTAACCAACATCGACTTAATGTGACCGATGGCTTTCGTCGGATTTAATCCCTTAGGACAAACACTTACACAATTCATGATGCCATGGCAACGAAAAACGCTAAATGCATCATCAAGATCAGACAAACGTTCATCTGTTGCCGTATCGCGGCTATCAATTAGCCAACGGTACGCTGCGAGAAGACCAGCTGGGCCGATGAATTTATCAGGGTTCCACCAGAATGATGGGCAAGACGTTGTACAACATGCACACATGATACATTCGTACAATCCATCTAAATGCGCACGATCATCAGGCGATTGTAGGTTCTCACGTGATGGTGGTAATGCACCATCATCAATCAAGAATGGTTTAACTTTCGCATAGTTATCATAGAACTGCGTCATGTCAACGATAAGATCGCGCACGACAGGTAACCCTGGTAGTGGACGAATAACTATCTTATCGCCTTGTAGAGCAGATAACGGTGTGATACACGCTAGGCCGTTTTTACCATTCATATTCAAACCATCAGAACCACATACCCCTTCACGGCATGAGCGACGGAACGCGATGCTTGGATCTTGCTCTTTTAGCAGAATCAATGCATCAAGCACCATCATGTCTGAGCCTTCGTCTACCTCAAGGGTATACTCTTTCATGTAAGGCTTGGTATCCACATCCGGATTGTAACGGTATAAAGAGAAGTTTAATTTCATAGTCGTATCCTCCCTTTAGTATGTACGTACTTTCGGCGGGAAAGCTTCACGATGCGTTGGCGTCATGTTCACATCACGCTTAGTCATCGCTTCTGTTTCCGGATTGTAGATAGAGTGGCATAGCCAGTTCTCATCATCACGCTCAGGGAAATCGAAACGAGCATGTGCGCCACGACTCTCTGTACGGTAGTTTGCTGCAACGGCAGTTGAAAACGCGGTTTCCATCAGGTTATCAAGTTCTAGACACTCAATACGCTGCGTGTTGAACTCTGAAGACTTGTCCGCTAGATGCGCATCTTTCAAACGTTCGCGAATCACTTTCAACTCTTCTAGACCGGTTGCCATCGCATCGCCTTCACGGAATACCGAGAAGCTGTTTTGCATGCATGCTTGTAGGTCTTTACGAATCTGAACTGGATCTTCACCACCAGTGCTGTTTTCCCAACGCATAGTACGCGCTAGAGACGCTTCAATATCAGATTCTGTTGCAGGACGAGCTTCTGCTTGCGCTGCTAGCGTTTCGCCAAGGTGCAAGCCAGTAGCACGACCAAATACGACCAAGTCTAGTAATGAGTTGCCGCCCAGACGGTTAGCACCGTGTACCGATACAGAAGCAATCTCACCACATGCGTAAAGGCCTTGTACTTCCATCTCGCTACCGTCGGCCTTCTGCTTAATTGCTTGGCCAGAGACTTGAGTAGGTACACCACCCATCATGTAGTGACAAGTTGGAATTACTGGAATTGGCTCTTTCACTGGGTCAACGTGTGCAAATGTACGAGACAGTTCACAGATACCTGGTAGACGTGATTCAAGTACTTCTTTACCAAGGTGATCAAGTTTCAACTTGATATGTGGACCCCAAGGACCATCACAGCCGCGGCCTTCACGAATTTCAATCATCATTGAACGAGCAACCACGTCACGACCAGCAAGGTCTTTCGCGTTTGGTGCGTAGCGCTCCATGAAGCGTTCACCATCTTTATTTAGAAGGTAACCACCTTCACCACGACAACCTTCCGTCACTAGAACACCCGCGCCAGCAATACCTGTTGGGTGGAACTGCCACATTTCCATGTCTTGCATTGGAACGCCTGCGCGAAGTGCCATACCAACGCCATCACCCGTGTTGATGTGCGCGTTAGTGGTCGATGCGTAAATACGACCTGCACCACCTGTAGCTAGAATGGTTGCTTTCGATTTGAAGTAACAGATTTCACCCGTTTCCATACAAATCGCAGTACAACCCATGATTGCGCCGTCTTGGTTTTTCACAAGATCCAAAGCGTACCACTCCGAGAAGATGGTTGTTTTGTGTTTTACGTTTTGCTGGTAAAGCGTGTGAAGAAGTGCGTGACCAGTACGGTCTGCAGCAGCGGCTGTACGAGCAGCCTGCTCACCACCAAACTCTTTAGATTGGCCACCGAATGGACGTTGGTATATGGTACCGTTATCAAAACGAGAGAATGGAAGACCCATTTTTTCAAGCTCGATAACTGACTCAGGACCATTTTTACACATGTATTCAATCGCGTTCTGGTCACCGATGTAGTCGGAACCTTTAACGGTATCGTACATGTGCCATTGCCAATCGTCTTTGTGCGAGTTACCCAGAGCAACGGTAATGCCGCCCTGTGCAGACACAGTATGAGAACGTGTTGGAAATACTTTTGACAACAAAGCACATGATAGGCCTTGCTCTGAAATTTGTAGTGCAGCGCGCATACCTGCACCACCAGCGCCGATTACTACGGCATCAAACTCACGAACTGGAATAGACACTTACGCACCCCACAGAATAAATAGACCAGAGAAGACATAGCCGAATAGCACGGCAATAACACCAAGTTGTAGTGCGCCACGTAGTTTCGCGCACTTAATGTAATCAGTTAATACTTGCCACAAACCAACCCAAGCGTGAATCAGGATCGAGACAAGTGCCAACATGGTGAATACTTTAGTGAAGGTACCACCAAAGAATTGGGTCCAAGATGCGTAAGAGATATCTGAAAATGCACAGAAGCTAATCAGATAAATCGTGTATAGCGTCATAATGATTGCAGTTGCACGAATTAGTAGGAAATCGTGTACACCATTACGACCAAATGAAGATACGTGTTTTACCATACCAAGATCCCCGCCAATAATGATAATACTGCTGTTGCACCAAACGCGACTTTAGCGCTCATCGTGCCTGAATCTAGTTCTTCAAAGTGACCTAGATCCATCAATAAGTGACGGATACCACCTGCGATGTGGTAGGCAAGTGCAGTAAGAATTCCCCACAGGATGAATTTTACGAAGAAGCTATCGACGATGTCAGCGGCTTCCATAAAACCCATTGGGGATGACAGAGAAATGGATAGTAACCACAGTAATATACCCACCGCAACAAACGTAATTACCCCAGACACACGGTGTAGGATGGATGCGATTGCTGTGATAGGAAAGTGGATGGTCTGTAAATCTAAATTAACAGGTCTTGACTTTCTTTCTTTCACGGGCTTGCTCACTCAGCTCCATTGAGCATTTATTGTTATAACCAATTTCAGCTTCCAAACGTACAAAAGTTAACATCTATTTAACAAATATCGCGAGTAACCACTCAGATAATTGTAAACAAGTTGTTAACAAACGGAATCCAGCAACAAACCTCACTCTTTGTTTCTAGCCCCGAATTTATAAGGATTTAACTAAAATTTTCTTTGCCAATATACGGCGAGCAACATTCTAATACAATTGGTGTAACAAATTATGCTACATAGAACAGATTTTTAACGATTTTCATGAGAAAAATCATAACAAGTGCACACAAAGATGGAGAAAAATTGACTTTAAGCTTTAACAACAGTACAAAAATGGCACATAAACATCCTGGACGGATTAAATAATAAACAAAGGAGATTGTTATGGCGGATAAGAAAGCGACCCTTCATGTTGAAGGTCAAGCGCCAATCGAACTGCCAATTATGGACGGTACGCTAGGTACACCTGTAATTGACGTTCGTAAGCTGGGAGCCAATGGTTACTTTACTTTTGACCCAGGTTTTCTTGCCACTGCATCTTGTGAATCATCAATCACGTACATCGATGGCGGCAAAGGTATTCTTTTGCACCGCGGTTTCCCGATTGATCAATTAGCCAATAACGCAGATTACTTAGAAGTATGTTACATCCTTCTTTATGGTGAAGCCCCTACCCGAGAACAATACGAGCAATTCAAAACGACCGTTACTCGTCACACAATGGTACACGAGCAAATCGCAAGCTTTTTCCATGGCTTCCGACGCGATGCTCATCCAATGGCGGTAATGTGTGGTGTAGTTGGAGCACTTGCAGCCTTCTATCACGACTCTCTTGACATTAACAACGACGAACACCGCGAAATTGCAGCGTACCGTCTGCTGTCAAAAATGCCAACACTGGCGGCGATGTGTTACAAATACTCTATCGGTCAGCCATTTATTTACCCTCGTAACGACCTTAGCTACGCAGAGAACTTCTTGCATATGATGTTCGCAAACCCTTGCGAAGAGTATGAAGTAAATCCTGTGGTTGCCCGTGCGATGGATAAGATTTTCACTCTACACGCGGATCACGAACAGAATGCGTCGACATCAACTGTTCGCCTAGCTGGCTCTTCTGGTGCGAACCCATTTGCATGTATTGCCGCTGGTATTGCATCCCTTTGGGGGCCTGCTCACGGTGGCGCAAACGAAGCCTGCTTGAGAATGCTAGAAGAGATTGGCAGCGTCGATAACATCCCTGAATATGTAGACCGCGCGAAAGACAAAGATGACCCATTCCGCTTAATGGGCTTTGGTCACCGCGTTTACAAGAACTACGACCCACGTGCGACAGTAATGCGCGAAACGTGTCATGAAGTTCTCAAAGAGCTAAACATTCAAGACCCTCTGCTAGACGTTGCAATGGAACTTGAGCGCATTGCACTTTCTGATGAGTACTTCGTGTCTAAGAAGCTGTACCCGAACGTAGACTTCTACTCAGGTATCATTCTTAAAGCGATTGGTATTCCAGTTTCTATGTTTACGGTTATCTTCGCGATTTCTCGTACCATCGGCTGGATTGCTCACTGGAACGAAATGCACAGCGATCCACTGAACCGCATCGGTCGTCCTCGTCAGCTATACACTGGCGAAACACAACGTGAGTTTTCTCCACTTCACGAACGTGAATGATCTTTTAGTACGAAGATAGACAAACAAAAGGGTTGAGATTTTCGTCTCAACCCTTTTTTCTTTTTTGCGTTTAACGTTATTAATGGAGAACGCTAAACCGGATTATCAATATCGATAAACTCCACATGTAGGCCATATTCATCCGCTAGCCATTTGCCTAAGGCCTGAACACCATAACGCTCAGTAGCATGATGACCTGCAGCAAAGTAATGAATGTCCATTTCACGAGCAGTATAAGTGGTGCGCTCTGAAATTTCTCCAGAGATAAATGCATCCAGCCCGTGCTGTACAGCAAGTTCAATGAAATCCTGCCCTCCACCAGTACACCAGCCGACTGTCTCAATCATCTTATCAGTATTCTCTGGAGCGATATGCAGAGGCTCTCTTTCAAGAACTTGGTTGATCTTACTCGCAAATTCAACACCAGACATCGGCTTTTTCAAGCGCCCAAACATAGCAACTGACTGAGGGTGCCCTTCAAGCCCACCTTCTACTTCGATTTCAAGTAAGCGAGCTAATTCAGCGTTGTTGCCTAGCTCTGGATGAATATCTAGAGGAAGGTGATAACCATATAAGTTGATATCATTTTTGATCAGGCTACGAATTCGTTTACCTTTCATGCCACGAATTGGCTCAGGCTCACCTTTCCAAAAATAGCCATGATGAACAAGCAATGCGTCTGCATTAAGCTCAATCGCTTTATCGATTAAGGCTTGAGAGGCGGTTACGCCAGTGATAATACGCTTTACGGCTGGCGTCCCTTCTACCTGTAACCCGTTTGGTGCGTAATCTTTAATTAACTGCGGTGACAGTTTGTCATTAAGAATCTGTTCTAGCTTTAAGTTATTCATTATTACTTCCAATTTCTAGCGCATGTAAACCTAAATAACCTCTCGATGAAATCAGACCGAGAGTGTGCAACCTAGTTGATACAACAACGTTTTGACATCTGGCACCTTGATATCATTTAGGTATTTAAAGTGTATCTCGAACCCTAATATCGATGCTAGCCACCCTACCCTCAAAAGCAAATTTAGTTACAATAACAAAGCTTGTCGCCTCACCATACATTTAGGGATACGGATGAACCAACTGCAACGCTTTTACCAATGGATCGCCACTTCACCTCCTCTTTTCAAGTTACGCCCTCCGTTTGCAACCTTAGAGGATCTTACGGTAACGCCTTTAAAGAACACTGAGCAATACAATGGTAATCCAAGATTGGGCTTTTTATATCAGCACTTATGCACTGCAGTTCTCTCTAGTTCAGAACGATATCAGGTTATCGCTGAAGAGGTTCAGTTAAACGACATCGAAGGTAAGACCATTGGTGCTATAGATTTGGTGTTGCGGAATACAGAATCAAATCAAATAGAACACTGGGAAGTGGCGATTAAGTTTTATCTTCTTTATAACGGCGTTTGGTATGGTCCGAATGCTCACGACCAGCTGCATACAAAACTGAATAGAATGCTTACTCATCAATTGAAAATGAGCGATCGCCCGGAATTTCAAAAAATAATTCCGTTAAACGACGCCCCACAAGAGCATCTATTGATGCAAGGACGACTCTATATTAATCCGTTTACTCCAGAGCCAACTCCTAGCGAGTGCTTGGGTTATGAACTAAACCCAAGTCAGATTAGTGGTTACTGGTGCTACCAGAGCCAATGGGAGTTAATCGGTAAGCCACTTTATCATTTACACAAACCATGCTGGGCGATTGGTATGGACGATTTATCTCGACCCATTGAAAAGCCTTCAGACCGATTTGTACATGCACAAACGGAGGACGGTCAATTCTGGTTTGTGGTACCAGATTCATGGCCCGGAGATAAAGCGGTTCGGGGCACTTAAACATGAAAGGGTTGATGTTTTCACATCAACCCTTTGCTAGATACATTGACCATTGGATGTTTTACAAACCAGCGGCTGCAAACACTTGATTAACGATCTCTTGTGCTTCAGCTTCGATTTGTTTCAGATGTTCTTCACCTTTGAAGCTTTCACAGTAAATCTTGTAGATGTCCTCTGTGCCTGATGGACGAGCAGCGAACCAACCGTTAGCTGTCGTTACTTTAAGGCCGCCAATCGCAGCACCATTGCCTGGTGCATGCGTTAGACGAGCAGTGATAGCATCACCTGCTAGAGTTTCAGCCGCAACCATTTCTGGTGACAACTTCTTCAATACGTCTTTTTGTGGGCCATTTGCTACAGCTTGAATACGGTTGTACTTCGACTCACCGTGCTTCGCCGCTAGCTCTTCATAGTAATCTTGAGGGTTCTTACCCGTTACCGCAGTGATCTCTGCTGCTAGAAGGCATAGCAAGATGCCATCTTTGTCTGTTGACCAAGGCGTGCCATCTTTACGAAGGAAAGACGCACCAGCACTTTCTTCGCCGCCGAAACCAAACTTACCAGTGTACAGACCGTCTACAAACCATTTGAAACCAACAGGCACTTCACATAGCTCACGACCTAGATCCGCAACAACACGATCAATCAGCGCACTTGAAACTAGTGTTTTACCAACAGCGACGTCTTTACCCCACGCGTCACGATGACGGTACAAGTAGTCAATACAAACGGCTAAGAAGTGGTTCGGGTTCATCAAACCTTTTGGCGTAACGATACCGTGACGGTCGTAGTCAGGATCGTTACCAAATGCTAAATCGTATTCGTCTTTCAGTGCCAATAGACCCGCCATTGCGTAAGGAGAAGAACAGTCCATACGCACAACGCCGTCTTTATCTAGCGACATGAATTGGAAAGAAGGATCGATCGATTCACTTACTAGCGTTAGGTCTAGGTTGTATGCCTGACCAATTTGACGCCAGTAATCGATACCGCTGCCACCCAATGGATCTACACCAATCTTCAGGTTCGCTTTTTGGATTGCTTCCATATCGATAACGTTCACCAGGTCATCAATGTATGGCTTCACCAAGTCCATCTCTACAAACAGATCCGATGCTTTTGCTTCTGCTAGTGGTAGGCGTTTAACACCTTGTAAACCTTCAGCAATCAATTCGTTCGCACGATCTTCGATAGCTTGAGTCAACTCAGCTTCTGCAGGACCACCATGTGTCGGATTGTATTTGATTCCGCCGTCTTGTGGTGGGTTATGTGATGGGGTAATAACGATACCGTCTGCTTTTTCATCGTGTTTGATGTTGTAAGTCAGAATCGCGTGTGAAATACCCGGTGTTGGCGTGTAACCGTTGTCTTGCTGGACAATCACTTTCACACCATTTGCAATCAATACTTCAATCACACTTGAAAAAGCAGGCTCAGATAGCGCATGCGTGTCTTTACCCACAAACAACGGGCCAGTTGTGCCTTGCTCAGCACGAACTTCTGCTACCGCTTGAGCGATCGCTAAAATGTGGTTTTCGTTAAAAGTGTGCTTGTCTGCAGTACCGCGGTGGCCAGAAGTACCAAATTGAACTTTGTGTTCTGCGTTTGCCGCGTCTGGTTGAAGTAAGAAGTAGTTAGCAACGAGTGCTGGGATATTGTGAAGATCTTCCTGCTGCGCTTTTTGCCCAGCACGAGGGTGCATAGCCATGTTTGACATCCTTTCTTTCAATACAAATAAAATTAAAAAAGCCTCATAATATCCGCTCACTGCGACGCATTATGAGGCTTCTATCAGGTTTCTTAGATTGAACCTGTTACTTTTTCTATTAAGTCAGGTTGGAACCCCATGTGTGCCATCACTTGTTCAACCATCTGTCTTTTACGACTTGTATTGTTATTCGTGATAACCCAAAACGGTGTGCCAGGAATGGCTTTTGGCTTGGTCGTATTACCGTTTGCTAGCAAGGTTTCTTCATTATCTGCAAAGTACACGCGTTTGCGTCCTTTTACATTCGTAGCCTGGGCGAAACCTTCTGGATTCAATTTATGTAAGGTCGATAATACCAACATAAAGCGATCAATCGCTTTTTTTAGACCGGCAAACTCATCAGAAATAAGCAGCGAACGCATTTCTTTCACTACATCAACAGATTCCGTTTTACCCGCATCTTTACTTACTACAATCCCTTGTGGCTTCTCTACTACAGGCGCGGCTTTAGCTTCCTGCAACTGACCATCAAGGTTTAAAAGGCGTCGCAAAATATCCGAGGCGCTTTCACCGATATGCTTAGTTTGACTAGCTATATAACGGTATAGATCCTCATCAACCTCAATTGTTTTCATTCGCTTTTCACATTCTCAATGTTTAAACTCTGGGGGATTATAACGAGATCCACGCGGATACTCCACGTTAAACCCATCACGAATAAGATAAAATGTCAGCATTACTCAACTATAAGCAGGAAGGCCAAGGCCAAACAGTTGTTTTGATTCACGGATTGTTTGGTAGTTTAAGTAATCTGGGTCTACTCGCCCGCGATCTTATTAAAGATCACACGGTGATCAGTATTGATCTGAGAAATCACGGCCTCTCTTTCCACTCCGAAGTCCATAACTATACCGATATGGCAAAAGATGTGGCTCAGCTCCTTCAGCACTTAAACGTTGAGCCATCTATTGTTATTGGTCACTCCATGGGCGGAAAAGTCGCGATGGCTCTTGTGGACATTGCTCCAAATGTAGTCAAGCAGTTAGTCGTTCTCGACATGGCGCCTGTAGCCTACACTACGAACCGTCACGATAATGTTTTTAACGGCTTACATGCTGTTATTAATGAAAAACCAGCAAATCGACAGCAAGCCATGGATATCCTAGCTCAACATATTGAACTCGATGGTGTAAGACAATTTCTCTCTAAATCACTGTACAAAAATGGCGATAAGATGGATTGGCGGTTTAACGTACCGAGCCTTTTTGAGAATTATGACCAAATTATTGGCTGGCAAGAAATCACACCAACAGATATCCCAACTTTATTTATCAAAGGCGGCGACTCTGACTACTTAATGCCAGAACATCAGCCGGCAGTGAAGCGACAATTTAACCATGCTAAAGCACACATTATCGCTGGCACTGGTCACTGGTTACACGCCGAGAAACCGACAGAAGTAATGAGAGTCATTCGAAAATACATTTCCAGTTAACAAATTCGAAAAGCAACACTAGATTATTGAAATAACCCTTCTTGTAGTGCATTAACTTTACCGTTTAACAGTGGTATAGTGCGCCCAAGATTTTTCGGCATGAAGGGCTAAAATGCTTTACGACTATATGGATATGCTCGAGTCTATTGGGCTCGATCTTCTTTTTGCTGCTATCTTTTTTTTCATCGGGATGGCGATAAAAGATGTGCTAAAGCAAGGCAATGTACCTGTTTTTGGTCGTCGTATTGTGTGGTTAGTCCTTTTCCTAGGCTGTGCTGGCTTTATTGCAAAAGGTGTAATTCAGCTAACTTGGGAAGGCTCAGGGTTAGGTTAAACCCTTAGTAGCATCGCCAATAACAAACAATGTAAAGGTATAGACTCTATGGCAAGTGTAGGTATCTTCTTCGGTAGCGACACAGGTAATACTGAAGCCGTTGCAAAGATGATTCAAAAGCAACTAGGTAAACATCTAGTTCACGTTCAAGACATCGCGAAAAGCAGCAAAGAAGACATTGATAACTTCGATCTTCTTCTTCTAGGTATCCCAACTTGGTACTACGGCGAAGCACAATGTGATTGGGATGACTTCTTCCCTGAACTTGAGCAAATCGACTTCTCTACTAAGCTAGTGGCTATCTTTGGCTGTGGCGACCAAGAAGACTACGCAGAATACTTCTGTGACGCGATGGGCACAGTCCGTGATATCGTTGAATCTAAAGGCGGCACAATTCTTGGCCATACCTCGACAGAAGGCTACGAATTTGAAGCGTCTAAAGCACTTGTTGAAGGTGACGAAAGCCAATTCGTAGGTCTATGTATTGATGAAGACCGCCAACCAGAATTGACTGACGAGCGTGTTGAAAGCTGGGTTAAACAGATCTATGAAGAGATGTGTTTAGCTGAGCTAGAAGGCTAATCAAATTGAATGATGCAAAGACCTCCACTTGGAGGTCTTTTTGTATGTATTGTCACACAGCATCGGTAAGTACTTCCTCTTCGCGATACTGAGGTTTCTTTCTTACATAAAGCTTGCGTTGAACCTCTGAAACCACATTCCCCTGTTTATCTTTTACATGAGTAATAAACTCAGGAAAGCACTTTTCTCCATTCCGTGTCATTTGATAAATGTTTTCCAGCATCCCTTCAGTGACCTCAAATTCTGCAAACAAATCACTTTGCCCCGGCTTAATAAAGTTAATGCTTGCCTCTTTATCCCACACATAATATTCCTCTCGTAGAATCCCCATCAGCATCAACGAGTAAATAGGATCAGTTAAAGAGAAAATACTGCCGCCATATTGGGTGCGATTGGCATTTTTATTCCACCAGCGAAGCTTTAAACGTACCTTTACAGTACGGAAGTCTTGAGAAATATGTAAGATTTTAATACCCGCCCCCCAAAAAGGAGGCCAAATATTGAGTGCGAACTTTACAATTCCTGGTTTGTATATCTTCGCTAGTCGCCTATTCATCGCTATCCCTGCCCTCTCCAAGCTTAATGTTACACAATTGTAACTGGTCAGAGCTGTAATATAATGGACCTGTTTCTAATTTACAAAAAGATTCTATTAACCCTTTGAAGTTCGTGGTTTAATGTTCCGAACGCTTATCCTATAATGGTAGGAAGATTGAATTCTGTTAAATCGCTGCAGATGATCCAACGGGAAAGTATATGTCAGATAATAATCAGGCGCTGAAGGATGCGGGTTTAAAAGTAACCCTTCCGAGGCTAAAAATTCTAGAAGTACTTCAGCAGCCAGACTGCCAGCACATCAGTGCTGAAGATTTGTACAAAAAGTTGATTGATCTAGGTGAAGAAATTGGCCTAGCAACTGTTTACCGAGTTCTAAACCAGTTCGACGATGCTGGTATTGTAACTCGTCACCACTTTGAAGGTGGAAAGTCAGTCTTCGAATTATCGACTCAACATCACCACGACCACCTAGTGTGCCTAGACTGTGGTGAGGTAATTGAATTTTCTGACGATCTTATTGAAGAACGTCAAAAAGAGATTGCAGCTAAGTACAATGTCACACTAACAAACCACAGCTTATACTTGTACGGCAAGTGTAGCGATGGTGGTTGTAAAGACAATCCAGATGCACACAAACCGAAAAAATAAGGGTTTGTTAATTTAAAAAGTAAACGTCAGCACATGCTGGCGTTTTTTGTTTCTAGAAGTCAGTACCTTAGACGTCAGTACTTTGGTTACAGAACAAAAGCTACTAAACACCCATCTTTTTTCTCCACAGTTTTGCACATCTATATAGCACTCTGTGGGATTAGGTATAAAAAATGCCAGCGTTTGCTGGCATTTTTTCATCGTTCTCAGCATTAATTGAGATTATTGATTCTCAATTTTTGCCCAGGTATCACGTAGACCAACCGTGCGGTTGAATACTAGATTATCTGCTGAAGAGTCTTTCGAGTCTGCACAGAAGTAACCCATACGTTCAAACTGGTAACCTTTTTCTGCTTCTGCAGAAGCTAGGCTAGGCTCGACGAAGCCATTGATCACAACTAATGATTCAGGATTGATAGTAGAAGCAAAATCTTCCGCTGCGCCTGGGTTTGGCACCGTAAATAAACGATCGTACAGGCGAATTTCCGCTGGAAGAGCTTTATCAGCTGACACCCAATGAATAACGCCTTTCACTTTACGACCATCTGCTGGGTTTTTACCTAGCGTATCTGCATCGTAAGAACAGAAGATCGTTGTGATGTTGCCTTCGGCATCTTTCTCAACGCGCTCAGCTTTGATCACGTAAGCACCACGTAAACGAACTTCTTTACCTAGCACTAAACGCTTGTACTTTTTGTTCGCTTCTTCACGGAAGTCTTCACGCTCAATCCACAATTCACGCGTGAATGGCACTTCACGCACGCCCATTTCAGGTTTATTTGGGTGGTTGGCAACTGTCAAGTTTTCTACTGCGCCTGCTTCAAAGTTTTCGATAACAACTTTAACAGGATCCAGTACAGCCATTGCACGCGGAGCGTTCTCGTTTAGGTCATCACGAATACAAGATTCTAATGAACTAAACTCGATCATATTTTCTTGCTTCGTTACACCAATACGCTTACAAAACTCACGAATAGATGCAGGTGTGAAGCCACGACGACGCAGACCTGAGACAGTCGGCATACGTGGATCATCCCAACCATTAACCAGTTTTTCAGTAACTAGCTGGTTAAGCTTACGCTTAGACATCACTGTGTATTCAAGGTTTAAACGACTGAACTCGTATTGATGTGGACGGCTTTCGATCGTGATGTTGTCTAGAACCCAATCGTACAGACGACGGTTATCCATGAATTCAAGCGTACAAATAGAGTGCGTAATGCCTTCTAATGCATCAGAAATACAGTGCGTAAAGTCGTACATTGGGTAAATGCACCACTTATCACCAGTTTGGTGGTGCGTAGCAAAACGCACACGGTATAAAACTGGATCGCGCATGACCATGAATGAAGAACCCATGTCGATTTTAGCACGAAGACACGCTTTACCTTCTTCAAATTCACCAGCGCGCATTTTTTCAAACAACGCCAAGTTCTCTTCAACAGAACGGTCACGGTATGGACTTGGTTTACCTGGCGCCTTTAGTGTGCCGCGGTATTCACGAATTTGCTCTGGACTTAGCTCATCTACGTACGCTAAGCCTTTGTTAATCAATTCAATTGCATATTCGTAAAGCTTATCGAAGTAGTTTGATGAGTAACATACTTCACCACTCCACTCAAAGCCCAACCAGTTTACATCTTTCTTGATAGACTCAACGTATTCGATGTCTTCTTTTTCAGGGTTTGTATCGTCGAAACGCAGATTACATTGACCCTGGTAGTCCTGAGCAATACCGAAGTTCAAACAGATAGACTTAGCATGACCGATATGCAGGTAGCCATTTGGCTCCGGCGGGAATCGAGTATGCACGCTAGTGTGTTTACCATCCGCTAGATCTTTATCAATGATCTGGCGAATAAAGTTTGATGGACGAGCATCAGCTTCACTCATCTATAGCACCTCAAAAATATTAGTATTGTCAGAGAAAACGGAACCCTGTATCCAAGTATGGTTTCACAGAGTACATTGTTCCTAATGATCCACAATTCTAAGCAATTAGACAACAAGAACTCGCTCTAAAACGACAATATTTATCGAGTTGGCGTGAAAGCAAAGCAGATTCAAAGGGCCTAAACGAAAAAAGGCCTCCTGCGGAGGCCTTTTGCGATGTTGTAGTATCAATTGTTTGCAATACCAATAACAAACAATCGCACCACTATTAAACAGTTAAGCTGGTAACTGAACACCACTTAAGTCTTCATCTTTAGATACATTCTTCATCTCACCAGCAACAATCTCTGCTAGTGGACCAAGGATAACTTGTAGGTTGTTTGTACCTAGCTTCACAACTCCCATAGCTCCAAGATCTTTCAGAGTTTTCTCATTGATAATGCTCATATCTTTCACAGAAAGGCGCAAACGAGTAATACAGGCATCGATAGAACTTAGGTTGTCATGACCGCCAAGTGCTTTCAAGTACTGACGAGCAAGCTCTGAAGAATTGCTTGATCCAGCCACGTTAGATGAAGCTTCTTCATCATCTTCACGTCCCGGTGTTTTAAGGCCAAACTTAACAATCACGGTACGGAACACGAAGTAGTAAACCGCAAAGAAACCAAGACCTTGTACAATGAGCATGTACCAATTTACCGCTAGCGGGTTACGAGTCGACAATACTAAGTCGACTAAACCAGCAGAGAAACCGAAACCTGCAATCCACTGCATTGATGCCGCGATATAAACTGATAGACCAGTCAGCGCTGCGTGAAGAACGTACAGTCCTGGAGCAAGGAACATGAATGCAAATTCAAGTGGTTCTGTTACACCTGTAAAGAATGAAGCAAACGCAGCTGCAATCATGATAGATGCCACTTTCTCTTTATTCTTTGATTTCGCAGTATGGTACATCGCTAGAGCAGCACCTGGTAAACCAAACATCATGATTGGGAAGAAGCCCGCTTGGTACATCCCCGTAACACCTACCGTTGCCGTGCCTTCAGCTAATGATTTCGCACCGCCAAGGAAGTTTGGAATGTCATTAATACCAGCAACATCAAACCAGAACACTGAGTTTAGTGCATGGTGCAGACCAACAGGAATTAGAAGACGGTTGAAGAATGCGTAAACACCTGCACCTGCTTCACCCATACCTTGAATGCTTTCACCAAAACTGACCAGACCGCCGTAAACTGATGGCCAAACGTACATCAGGATGAACGCAATAACGATACCAGCAAAAGACGTTAGGATCGGTACAAGACGCTTGCCAGAGAAAAACGCCAGTGCTTTGTGCAGCTCTACGTGAGAAAAACGGTTGTACAACTCAGCAGAAACAATACCAACCAAGATACCGACGAACTGGTTATTGATTTTACCAAATGCAGCAGGTACTTCACTTGGGTCAATGCCTTGAATTTGTGATACTGCACCAGGGGCCAAAAGCGTTGTGACAACTAAGAAGCCCACGAAACCTGAAAGTGCAGCGGCGCCATCTTTGTCTTTAGACATTCCGTAAGCAACACCAACAGCGAACAATACTGACATATTGTCAATGATCGCTGCACCAGCTTTAATAAGAAATGCAGCAAGTGCACTGTTTGCGCCCCAGCCATTTGGGTCGATCCAGTAGCCAATACCCATGAGTATTGCTGCTGCAGGAAGTGTGGCAACCGGCACCATAAGCGCCTTACCCACCTTCTGGAAGTATCCGAGAATGTTCACCTTAAGTTCCCCCTATAGGATTAGATGTTATGTTGAATGACTTATTTCAGCCGTCCAATTTAGTCATCCTAAGTTTATGATATTAATTTTGCTCCGCAAATTAAAAGCTCACCGTTTGTGATCATAATCACCACAATTTGCCCTTTCGGAAGGTTTTTGCTAGCGAGATCATAAAACTTATTTTATTATACGAAAAAATGGCGTTTTAAAGATAATATTCTCGCACTTTATGCAAGGCAGAATCAGTGTTATTTTGGTATCTAGGCGGGTAAATCACTGTAACTTTGCTCTGAAAAAGAATCATAAAAAACTATACAATTATTACTTTTCAGCTAGTTACTATGACAATAACATCGATAAAACGCGACTTGCTGTATGTGACTCGTTATCTAATTCAGTGATACAAACTAAGTACCCATATGACTGAAGCAGTCTCTACTTAGATAACGATATAGAAATTGAATTCTCATCTATAAGGACTAGCTGACTATGTACGCGCTAAGTAACTGTAAAATTTATACCGGTAGTGATGTTCTTACCGATCATGCGGTCATCATCGAAAACGATCTTATTCAATCTATTGTGCCGGTTTCTGAGCTACCTCAAAGCATCGAAGTAAAAGACCTTGCAGGCGCTAATCTAAGTCCAGGCTTTATCGATCTGCAGTTGAACGGTTGTGGCGGTGTAATGCTAAACGATGCAATTACCCCTGAAACCATGCAAATCATGCACCAGGCAAACCTCAAATCTGGCTGTACTAGCTTCCTGCCAACACTCATTACGTCATCTGATGAAGATATGCGAACTGCAATTACCGCAGCTCGTGAGTACCACAACAAGTATCAAAATCAATCGCTTGGTTTACACCTCGAAGGTCCTTACCTTAACGTCGCGAAAAAAGGCATCCATAACGTCGATTTTATTCGCCCATCAGACGAAAGCATGATCGACCTTATCTGCGCAAACGCCGAAATCGTAGCGAAAGTAACACTAGCACCTGAGCATAACGACCCAGAGCATATTGCGCGATTAAAGGCTGCTGGCATCGTGGTTTCAATTGGCCACACAAATGCAACCTACGCCGAAGCACGTAAAAGCTTTGAAGCAGGCATTACTTTTGCTACACACCTCTTTAATGCAATGACACCAATGGTTGGTCGTGAACCAGGAGTTGTTGGTGCAATTTACGATACTCCTGACGTATATGCTGGCATTATTGCTGATGGTTTTCACGTCGACTACGCAAACATCCGAATTGCTCATAAAATCAAAGGTGAAAAGCTTGTTTTGGTGACGGATGCCACAGCTCCAGCAGGTGCTAACATTGATCACTTTATTTTTGTCGGTAAGAAAGTATATTACCGAGATGGTAAGTGTGTTGATGAAAATGGCACGCTAGGCGGCTCAGCTTTGACAATGATTGAAGCAGTTCAGAATTCAGTTGAGCACGCGGGGATCGCTTTAGACGAAGCTCTACGAATGGCCACGTTATACCCAGCAACAGCAATTGGTGTTGAGGATCGCCTTGGCCGAGTTCGAAAAGGGATGGTTGCAAACCTGACTATTTTCGATCGTGACTTTAAAGTAAAAGCGACGGTTGTTAACGGACAATACGAGCAAAATTAAGCATGAATGGCGGACAGATTGGTAATGTAGATTTAGTAAAACAGCTTAACAGCGCTGCGGTATATAGGCTGATTGATCAGCAAGGTCCTATCTCCCGTATTCAAGTCGCGGACGTGAGTCAGCTCGCGCCTGCTAGTGTTACCAAAATAACCCGCCAACTTTTAGAGCGCGGCCTTATTAAGGAGGTCGCCCAACAAGCTTCAACTGGTGGTCGTCGTGCGATCTCTTTGACTACTGAAGTCAAACCTTTTCATTCGATTGCCGTTCGCTTAGGTCGAGATTACGTACAGTTCAGTTTATACGATTTAGGTGGTACCGCGCTGGCAGAAGATCAGCATGAACTGCACTACACTAACCAAGCAGACTTAATCGCAGGACTTATCGATTTATTAAAAGATTTCGTAAGCCGTTGCGAAGACAAAATTGATCAACTCATCGCTATCGGCATCACTTTACCGGGCCTTGTTAACCCAACAACTGGCGTGGTCGAATACATGCCTAATACCGATATCGATAATCTTGCTCTCGGTGAAATTGTTGGAGAGAAGTTTAATACAGCATGCTTTGTTGGCAACGACGTACGTGGCATGGCGTTGGCTGAGCACTACTTTGGAGCAAGCCAAGACTGCCAGGATTCTATTTTGGTTAGCGTCCACCGCGGTACTGGCGCAGGTATTATCGTTAACGGCCAGGTTTTTCTTGGTTTTAACCGCAACGTCGGTGAAATTGGTCATATCCAAATCGACCCGCTTGGTGAGCAATGCCAATGTGGAAACTTTGGCTGTTTAGAAACCGTAGCTGCAAACCCAGCGATTATTCAACGAGTGAAGCAACTGATTACTCAAGGATACGAATCAAGCTTAACCGACCTTGAAAACATCACAATTGAATCGGTATGTCAGCACGCAATGAATGGTGATGAACTTGCGAAACAGAGTTTAGTGCGAGTGGGCAACCAGCTAGGTAAAGCGATTGCGATTACGGTTAACTTATTTAATCCACAGAAAATTGTAATTGCTGGCGATATTACTGCAGCACAAGATATTGTTTTCCCTGCAATTCAACGCAACGTAGAGAATCAATCTCTTAAAACTTTCCATAACGACCTCCCTATCGTGGCTTCTCACATTGATAAGCAGCCAACGATGGGCGCATTTGCGATGATTAAACGCGCTATGCTAAACGGAGTTTTGTTACAAAAGTTACTGGAAGACTAAGTTTATACAACCAATTGAGTTACAATCTCGGGCTGTGTTTTCACAGCCCGTTTTTGTATATCAGGAATACAGCTCAACAGTATGGAAATTATTCTAATTACAGCCGCTTTTTTAGCTGGTTTTATTGCGCTTAAATGCAGCCTCCCTCCCCTCGTTGGTTTTCTACTAGCTGGATTTGGCTTGCATGCATTTGGTTACCAAAGCAATGACGTTATTGTCACTCTCGCAGATCTTGGTGTTACTCTTCTTCTGTTTACTATTGGACTCAAACTCGATGTAAAAACCCTGCTGTCCAAAGAAATATGGGGAGGGGCAACCGCCCACAACATACTCTCTACCGCTTTTTTTGCCCTAGCGTTATCCGGCTTAAAACTACTGGGCTTGACTTCGCTAGCCAGTATGGACGGCAGCCAAATCCTGCTTTTAGCTTTTGCACTATCGTTCTCTAGTACCGTTTTTGCCGTAAAAGCATTGCAAGAAAAAGGCGAAATGAACGCGACCTACGGCACACTCGCGATCGGTATCTTGGTTATGCAAGATATTTTTGCCGTAGTATTCCTGACTGCTTCAACCGGAAAAGTCCCAGAATGGTATGCCATCGGTTTGTTCGCACTGCCTTTCCTTCGTCCCCTATTCTATAAGCTGCTCGATAAAGTTGGCCACGGCGAAATGCTGGTGCTATTCGGTATTTTCTTCGCGCTTGTTGTCGGTGCTGGGCTATTCGAGTTGGTCGGGATGAAACCAGACTTGGGCGCGCTAATTTTAGGCATGCTACTCGCAGGTCACCCAAAAGCCTCAGAACTATCCAAGTCATTATTCAATATGAAGGAGCTCTTTTTAGTCTGCTTCTTTTTGAACATTGGTTTATCCGCCTCATTGAGCGTGAATGGCGTCGTTCTCGCCCTGCTATTTATCTTACTGCTACCAATCAAAGGACTCTTGTACTTCGTCACTATTAATCATTTTAAGTTTCGAGTACGTACCTCTTTGCTCGCCTCTTTATCACTATTTAACTACAGTGAGTTTGGTCTTATTGTTGCTGGGTTGGCCTATAAAATGGGCTGGATGCCAAGTGATATGCTTGCTGCGATTGCGGTTGCGGTGTCGGTATCCTTTGTAATTTCCGCGCCACTTAACCGCCTTAGCCATAAAATTTATCAACATTCAGGTAAGTGGCTGCAAGAGACAGCGGTAGAAAAGCTCAATCAACGCGACCAACTCATCAACCCAGGTCATGCCCAAGTATTGATCTTAGGTATGGGGCGTATTGGAACGGGCGCTTATGATGAGCTACGTTCACGCTATGGCAAAATTTCATTGGGTATAGAAATTCGTGAAGACGCTGCACATCATCATCGTTCAGAAGGAAGAAATGTGATTTCTGGTGATGCCACCGACCCGGATTTCTGGGAGCGAATTTTAGATACAGGTCATGTAAAACTGGTTCTGCTTGCAATGCCACATCATCAAGGTAACCAAACAGCACTTGAGCAGCTTAAACGCAGAAAATATAAGGGGCAAATTGCCGCTATCGCCGAATACCCAGATCAATTGGAAGGCTTACTTGAAAATGGCGTTGACGCAGCATTCAATATTTATAGTGAAGCTGGTAGCGGTTTTGCTCGACACGTCTGTAAACAACTTCAACCTAAATTCACACCAATTAAATAAGCAACAGCACTGATATTTTTCGGAAGGCTTTCTATTGATAGAAAGCCTTTTTTGTATAGTTTTTATACCAAACCTTGATCTCATTCACCAAAACAACGGTTGAGTTAAATATTTTCCATACAACAAGGCCTTTTATCATTTTTTTAATCACAAAACGTTGCTTTTTTTATTAGTAATGGCAAATTTAAACCATACCGATTAGAAATTGTTTAGTTTAGTAAGGATGTAGTATGTGTTCAGTATTTGGCATTTTAGACATTAAAAGCGATGCAGCCGCATTGCGCCCTATCGCATTAGAGATGTCGAAAAAACTTCGTCACCGTGGCCCAGACTGGTCTGGGATTTACTCTTCAGAGCGTGCTATTTTAGCGCACGAGCGCTTGGCGATTGTTGGTCTAAATAGTGGTGCACAGCCGCTATACAGCCCTGATAAGAAGCTCATCCTTGCCGTCAATGGTGAAATCTACAACCATAAAGAAATTCGTGCTCGTTACGAAGGAAAGTACGAATTTCAAACCGATTCAGACTGTGAAGTCATTCTTGCACTTTACCAAGATATGGGTGCAGATCTCCTTGAAGAACTAAACGGTATTTTCGCTTTTGTGCTCTACGACGAAGAAAAAGATGAGTATTTAGTCGGCCGTGACCATATTGGTATTATCCCTCTTTATCAAGGTCACGATGAGCATGGTAACTACTATGTGGCATCAGAGATGAAGGCTCTTGTTCCAGTATGTAAAACAGTAAGTGAATTCCCTCCTGGTAGCTACTACAGCTCTAAAGATACTGAGCCAACACGTTACTATGTTCGTGACTGGAACGAGTACGCAGCAGTACAAGGTAACAGCACTAGCAAAGAAGAATTGACTGAAGCGCTAGAAGCGGCTGTTAAACGCCAACTAATGACTGACGTGCCTTACGGTGTACTTCTTTCAGGCGGTCTAGATTCTTCTATTACATCTGCGGTAGCAAAACGCTTTGCAGCGATGCGTATTGAAGATGATGAAAAGTCTGAAGCTTGGTGGCCTCAACTGCACTCTTTTGCTGTTGGCCTAGAAGGCGCGCCTGACCTGAAAGCAGCTCGCGAAGTTGCCGACCAAATTGGTACCGTTCACCACGAAATGACGTACACGATTCAAGAAGGTTTGGACGCGATTCGTGACGTGATTTACCACATTGAAACGTATGACGTGACGACTATCCGCGCATCAACACCTATGTTCTTAATGGGTCGTAAGATCAAAGCGATGGGTATCAAGATGGTATTGTCTGGTGAGGGCGCTGACGAAATCTTTGGTGGCTACCTTTACTTCCACAAAGCGCCAAACGCGAAAGAGTTCCACGAGGAGACAGTGCGTAAACTGCTTGCTCTGAACATGTTCGACTGTGCTCGTGCTAACAAGTCGCTGGCAGCATGGGGAGTTGAAGGACGCGTACCTTTCCTAGATAAAGAGTTCATTGATGTAGCAATGCGCTTGAACCCAGCAGACAAGATGTGTGGCAACGGTAAAATGGAGAAACACATCCTTCGTGAGTGCTTCGAGCACTACCTGCCAGAATCGATCGCATGGCGTCAAAAAGAGCAGTTCTCTGATGGCGTTGGCTACAGCTGGATCGATACGCTGAAAGAAGTAGCAGAACAGAAAGTGACAGACCAGCAGATGGAAACAGCTCAATATCGATTCCCATACAACACGCCAACGACAAAAGAAGGCTACGTGTACCGTGAAATCTTTGAAGAGTTATTCCCACTTCCATCAGCAGCAGAGTGTGTACCAGGAGGCCCTTCAGTAGCGTGTTCTTCAGCGAAGGCGATTGAATGGGATGAATCGTTCCAAAACTGTGTTGACCCATCAGGTCGTGCAGTACAGACCGTTCACAACGACTCATACTAATTCTCTACGATAAAGATAAGGGTCGGTTCGTCCAATCCTTTTAAAACAGACAGAAAATTAGATACGATCAAAAAGAGGTGCTTTTGCACCTCTTTTTATGTTTGATGGAATTAGGCTATTTTAAATCTAAATCACTATTGTCTATGCTGACAGGCACACGCTTGGTGATCATCTGAACTAGCATAATTGAGCGTTTCTCACCATCTTGTTCTTGGAAGATGGCATCTATGCCCGCAAATTGACCGCTTTTAACTCTAATTTGATCGCCTGGTTTTGGCATACATTCAGAAACGGTATTGTCATTACAACACTTTTCTAGCTGCATCAATTCGAAGACCAAGTCACCTTGAACTTCTTTCGGTTGAGCACCAAAACGCACAAAGTCAACAACACCTCGAGTAGAGCGGACTGAGGTGAAGTTTGGCCCTTGCTCATAATCAAAGTAAGCGAATACGTAACAAGGAAACAGCGGTTCCTCGACTTTTTGTCTTTTACCGCGCAAAATCTTCTCAACTTCTACAGTTGGATAAAAGCACTCTACACCTTGATTTTCAAGGTGTTGTTTCGCCCTAACCTGCTCCCCACGTTTACAATAAAGTAGATACCAACGTTTCATCTTTTTACTAGCCAATTCTATTTTGTTTTTATCCTAGCATTAAGCCAAAGTTGAGTCATTGATATTCAGTTTATCTATAAAAGTATGATTATACATCGCTCGCATTAACGACATTTTTCAGCAACTTACGACAAAGAAGTCCATAGGCAAAAATGGAAATTAAGTTTGTAACACAACCAATACACCATCATATAATCTGCAAATCCAATCAAAAACAGCCACTTAACAAACAAAAATAGTTGAATGGCAAAATTTTATTATTTGTCACTCGTTGAATTGCATTGTATACGTAGAAGTCGTTAAAAAATGTAATAACTATTATTAGAAGAGCTTATGTCAAACCAACATCAATATTTTGGTCATCCACGTGGCCTGTTCTTATTGTTCGGTACAGAACTGTGGGAACGCTTTTCTTACTACGCAATGCGTGCCATTCTCGTGCTTTACCTTACTGATACAACAATGAATGGCGGCCTTGGCTGGTCAACCAAAGACGCATTAGACCTATACGGCATATACACAGGGCTTGTGTATATCACGCCTCTTATCGGTGGTTACCTAGCAGATAACTATTTAGGTCAACGTCGCTCAATTTTGCTTGGTGGCGCGTTAATGGCCATCGGCCAGTTTACTCTTGCACTTCCTGCTGATGCTTTAGGTATTGGTTCGCTACACAGTTTCTATTTAGGTCTTGGCCTACTTATCACTGGTAACGGTCTCTTTAAGCCAAATATCTCAACCATGGTTGGCGACCTTTATCAAGAAGGTGACAACCGTCGTGACGGCGCATTCACTATCTTTTATATGGGTATCAACTTAGGTGCATTACTTGCCGGCGTCGTTTCTGGCTCTGTGACAACCTCTTACGGTTGGAAAGCTGGCTTTGTTGCCGCTGGTGTGGGTATGCTGGTTAGCCTAGTGATGCAAATGGTACTGGCTCAATCATGGCTTGGTGATATTGGTCGCGAACCAGCGGCGAAACGAGATCTAAACAACAAAAACGCCACCACGAAGCAGCCACTCACCAAAGAAGAAGTGAATCGACTAAAAGTAATTCTGGTCATGAGCTTATTCACTATTGTCTTCTGGGCAGGCTTTGAACAAGCTGGTGGTCTGATGAACATCTACACTCAACAATATACTGATCGCATGATTGGTGGTTTCGAAGTTCCTGCTGCGTGGTTCCAATCACTAAACCCATTTTTCATTATTACTCTAGCGCCAGTTCTGGCTGTCCTTTGGGTAAAATTGGGTAAACGTGAACCTACTTCGCCAGTGAAATTTGCGATGGCACTATTTTTCTTGGCGATTGGTTTCCTTTGTATGGTTGGCGCAGTGCTAGAACAAGGTGGAGATACAACAGTAAAAACATCGATGTTATGGTTGGTCGGCGCTTTCTTCTTCCACACATTAGGCGAGCTGTGTTTATCACCAATTGGTCTTTCATTGGTGACTAAATTAGCACCGCTTCGCTTAGCTTCACTTATGATGGGTGCATGGTTTGGCTGTAATGCGATTGCTAACTATGTTGCGGGCTATGTGGGCTCTCACGTAGGCGAGTTAGGCGCTATGGCTATCTTTAGTGGTATTGCGGTCAGCGCAACCGTAAGTGGCGTAATTTTGCTCCTATTCTCTAATACACTCGTTCGCTGGATGCATGGCGCTGAAAATACGCACAGCACGGCAGAGCAAGTAGAAGAGCAGCAAGTACAAGTTGCTTGATCGCTCAACTAAACGTAGAAAGGGTCGCTATTGCGACCCTTTTTTGTATCTAAAGTTTAGATTGAACTAACTCAACCATCATCTCGATATGAAGTTCACTATCGTTCAAACAAGGGATGTAGGTAAAGTTTTCGCCACCAGCTTCAAGGAAAATCTCTTTACACTCTTCCGAGATCTCTTCCAACGTCTCTAAACAATCTGACGAAAATGCGGGGGTCACAACATTAATATTTTTCACACCCTTTGCAGGAAGTGCCTCTAGGGTCTTATCGGTATAAGGTTGAAGCCACTCTTCTCTCCCAAATCGGGACTGATACGTCATGCCAATTTGTTGTTCGCTTAAACCTAACGCTTCCCCAAGCAAGCGAGTCGTCTCTTCACAATGCTGTGGGTAAACATCACCATTGTCAGCATAGCGTTTTGGAATACCATGATAAGAACACAGCAGGTAATCTCCCTGACCATTCTTTTGCCAATGTTCACGAACTGAATGCGCTAACGCTTCAATATATTTCGGGTGATTGTAATAATCACGAATAAAGCTAAAGCTTGGCATCACAGGCAGGTTTTTAAATGCTTTAGTGATTCCGTCAGAAACCGCTGCCGTTGTTGTGCCCGAGTATTGCGGATACAAAGGTAAAACAATGACTTCATCAACGCCTTGCGCCAATAGGGCTTCAAAGCCTGATTGTAAACCTGGGTTACCATACGTCATACCAAGCTCTACAGGTATATCAAGCTTTTGTGCCAACTTTTCCGTTTGGCGTTTAGAGTACACCATCAACGGCGAGCCCTCTTCCATCCATACTGATTGATAGAGTTTGGCAACTTTAGGAGCTCGGATAGGAAGGATAACGCCGTGCAATAGTGGACACCAAAGCCATCGAGTCATGTCTACCACTCGGTGATCATGAAGAAACTGACTTAAAAAGCGCTTTACGGCAGGAGCGGTTGGTGCGTCAGGAGTTCCCAGGTTAACTAGGAGTACACCCTGTTTATTATTCTCTTTCATAACATCCTATTCAGGTAAACGGCTTGGTTCATATATTTAAGTAACCTCGAAGTAACGAATAGCCGAGCTGAGGTTAATTAGATATATGTTTACGAGTAAACTAAAAAAGCGACCACTTGGGCCGCTTTCAATATATCAAAATATTAAATTTTTGACTTCAGCAAATTAAGATAGTGCTTTCTCGATATCCGCACTAACTTCAGCTACTTGCTTAGTACCATCAAACTTAAGGTACTTAGTCTTGCCTGCTTCAGCTTCTTTGCCGTAGTAGTTGATTAGCGGTGCAGTTTGCTCGTGGTAAACACCTAGACGAGCACGTACTGTTTCTTCTTTGTCGTCATCACGAACAACAAGATCTTCACCAGTTACATCATCTTTACCTTCCACTTTAGGCGGGTTGTAAACCACGTGGTAAGTACGACCAGAAGGAAGGTGAGCACGACGACCAGCCATACGCTCAACAATCACATCGTCTGCAACGTCAAATTCGATAACGTAGTCTACGTCTACGCCCATTTCTTTTAGGCCGTCAGCTTGAGGGATAGTACGTGGGAAACCATCTAGTAGGAAACCGTTTGCACAGTCTTCTTGAGCGATACGCTCTTTGATAAGACCAAGGATGATTTCATCAGAAACTAGCTGACCAGCGTCAATAACAGCTTTAGCTTGTTTACCAAGCTCTGTACCTGCTTTGATAGCAGCACGAAGCATATCACCAGTAGAGATTTGTGGAATACCGTATTTTTCCATGATGAAGTTTGCTTGTGTGCCTTTACCTGCACCTGGAGCACCTAGAAGAATGATGCGCATGATTTATCCTCTTTAATATTTAAGATTTATACCGAAGCTCACAATAGCTGACCTCTTAGACATCAAACCTGAGAAGCACCTGCAACGATAAGTTTCGGTATAACGTATATAGGCGAGCAAAAATACACGCCTTATTACTCACATTCAAGTCGCAGATTCTATCACAGGTTCTCTGAGCAAAGAGTGTATTAAGACTAAAGAATGTTAACAGTACCCTCTTTCACGCCCTATTGATTATTAACTCAGCACTTGAGATGCAAAATTTTGCGACAACAAACAAAAAGCTCGCGAAATGCGAGCTTTTTGATTTGCAGAGGTTATTACACCTTAGTCAAAAGTTGATTAACGGCTCCTAAGAACTCTGTTGGATCCTCAATAGAGCCTCGCTCCGCTAGCATTGCCTGACCAAGCAGAACTTCAACCCAGCGACCAAACGCTTCTTCATCGGCTTCGTCAGCCATACGCTTAACCAATTTGTGCTCAGGGTTTAGCTCAAAGATGTATTTCACTTCCGGCACAGCTTGACCAGCTGCCGCAAGAAGCTTCGCCATTTGAGTGCCCATTTCGTAATCGTCCGTTACCACAACAGCAGGCGTAGATGCGAGTTTGAAGGTCGTACGAACTTCTTTCACACGATCGCCTAGGTAAGACTTCGTGCGCTCTACAACCGACTTGAACTCTTCTTCGGTTTCTTTTTGCTTCTCTTTTTCTGCTTCATCTTCAAACTGACTTAGATCAAGCCCAGCTTTAGTGATTGACTGGAACTGTTTACCATCAAACTCAGTTAAGTAGTTCATCAGCCACTCATCAATGCGGTCGTACATCAAGATAACTTCAATGCCTTTCGCTTTGAACTGTTCTAAGTGAGGGCTGTTTTTCGCAGCTGCATAGCTGTCTGCCGTCAAGTAGTAGATCTTATCTTGACCTTCTTTCATGCGCTCAACGTAAGACGCCAAGCCCACAGTTTGCTCAGAAGAGTCCACTTCAGTTGAAGCAAAGCGCAATAAACCTGCAACTTTCTCTTTGTTTGCAAAGTCCTCCGCAGGGCCCTCTTTCATCACAAGACCAAACTCTTTCCAGAATGATTGGTATTTCTCTTCGTCATTCTTGGCCATACGCTCGAGCATCGTTAGCACGCGCTTAGTACAAGCATTACGTAGAGACTGAGTCACTTTATTGTCTTGTAAAATCTCACGCGATACGTTTAGCGGTAAATCGTTTGAGTCTATTAAACCACGTACGAAGCGTAAGTATGACGGCATAAATTGCTCTGCATCGTCCATAATGAATACGCGCTGTACGTACAGTTTCAAGCCTGATTTGTGGTCGCGGTTCATCATATCCCAAGGTGCTTTCGATGGGATGTATAGTAAGCTCGTGTAGTCGTTTTTACCTTCTACACGGTTATGACTCCAGACCAAGGGATCGGCAAAGTCATGTGATACGTGCTTGTAGAACTCTTGATACTCTTCTTCTGAAATATCAGATTTGTTACGCGTCCACAGTGCTTGGGCTTTGTTGATTTGCTCCCACTTTTTCTCATCTGTTTCCTTGCCTTCGTCATCACGAACGACAGTTTGGATTGAAACAGGAATGCCGATGTGATCAGAGTACTTACTGATAACGTCACGTAGACGCCACTCATTCAAAAACTCTTTACCCTCTTCACGCATATGAAGAATGATGTCGGTACCACGTGACTCTTTGGTAATGTTTTCGATGGTGTACTCACCTTCACCCGCTGAGTGCCATTGTACCGCTTCATCAGCGGCTAGACCCGCAGCGCGAGTGCGCACGGTAACGGCGTCAGCAACGATAAATGCCGAGTAGAAACCAACACCAAACTGACCAATAAGCTGAGAGTCTTTGCTCTGCTCTTCAGATAGCTTTGAGAAAAACTCGGCTGTTCCAGATTTTGCGATTGTTCCTAAGTGCTCAATCACATCATCACGGCTCATACCGATACCGTTATCAGAAATGGTTAAGGTATTTGCGCTTTCATCAAACGACAGTTTCACGCAAAGATCTGCATTACCTTCGTATAGATCTGGGTTAGATAACGCCTGAAAGCGCAGTTTGTCTGATGCATCTGATGCGTTAGAGATCAGCTCGCGCAAAAAGATCTCTTTATTTGAATAAAGAGAATGGATCATTAAATGCAGTAGTTGTTTTACTTCTGATTGAAAACCACGAGTTTCTTTATTTTGAGATACGGTTTCGCTCATGTGTGCTCCATAACATCTAAACTAATTGGCTTTTTCATAGGGACAAGTTTGTGACTTTCCCCTTGAAATCACCTTACCGAGATGTCATTTAACATGTGGCTGACAAATGTAAATTCAAGGTCAATATTGCTAAAAACGGTGTTTTTTTAGAAAATTTTAATTATCCTACCCGTCTAAAAGCATCTAAAATGTCGTGCGCACTCCAAGCGCCCCGGTAATTTTGTGACATAAATCACCATAATTACAACATCATCCATCTAAGAAGAACTAAATGACTAACATTGGCACCAAATTTCTACTTGCTCAAAGGTTCACCTTTGATCCAAATAGTAATTCGCTCGCTGACCAACAAAACGGCAACGACGTTGTACGATTAGGAAGCAACGAAAGCCGTATACTTCTGATGTTGGCAGAGAGACCAAACGAAGTTTTAACCCGTAACGAGCTTCACGAGTTTGTTTGGCGTGAGCAAGGTTTTGAGGTGGATGACTCAAGCCTGACTCAAGCGATTTCTACTCTGCGTAAGATGTTGAAGGATTCAACAAAATCTCCAGAGTTTGTTAAAACGGTACCTAAACGTGGCTACCAACTCATTTGTTCAGTGGAACGCTTGAGCCCATTTTCTACTGACTCTAACACTGACGTTGAAGAAACCGCTTCTGAACACGAAGCGCCAGCAGTGGAGTTAGAAGCGAGCGATACACCACCAACAGAGATAGTGACCGATACTACTGCTGATCTTGAGCCTCAAGTAGAGCCGACTAAAACTCAGCCGAAGCCAGCATCTAACACGATTAACTGGCTACCGCGTGTCATTATCTTTTTGTCTCTGCTGCTTCCTGTTTGCGTATTGTTATTCACGAACCCTGCGGAATCCCAATTCCGTCAGATTGGTGAGTATCAAAATGTACCAGTGATGACACCTGTAAATCACCCTCAAATCAACAACTGGTTGCCTTCAATAGAGCAATGCATTGAGCGCTACGTGAAGCACCATGCAGAAGACTCGTTGCCAGTTGAAGTGATTGCCACTGGTGGACAAAATAACCAGCTGATTCTGAACTACATTCATGACAGTAACCACTCTTACGAGAACGTAACACTGCGTATTTTCGCAGGTCAAAACGATCCAACAGACATCTGCAAATAAAGGAGGCCAATATGAAGATTAAATTAGCATCTGCGGTTTTGGCCGTATCCGTTCTTTTCAGTAGTTGGTTGTATTGGGGAAGTGACCTAAAAGTGGAGCAGCTCCTCACAGCAAACGAATGGCAGTCGACCATGGTGACAGTCATTACAGACAGCTTGCCTGACGATACTGTCGGCCCACTACGCCGAGTTAATGTTGAATCAAACGTGAAATATCTCCCTAATGGTGACTATATTCGCGTAGCAAATATAAAACTATTCGCTCAAGGTTCAACCGCAGAATCAACGATAAATATCTCGGAAAAAGGCCGCTGGGAAGTAAGTGACAACTATTTGTTGGTCTCGCCTTCGGAGTTTAAAGATATTTCATCTTCTCAATCAAAAGACTTTTCCGAAGCACAGCTACGTTTGATTACTCAAATTTTTAAGCTAGATGCGGAGCAAAGTCGTCGTATTGACGTCGTGAACGAAAAAACACTATTGCTCACTAGCTTGAACCACGGTTCTTCGGTACTGTTTAAAAACTAATTTTGATTGGATGATAAGGGGGCAAGACGCCCCCTTTGTTTTACTTATGGATTGGCTAGATACCACTACTCTCTTTTTCGGTTCACTAATCGCCAACACGCTGGCTTCACTTTCTGGTGGCGGAGCAGGCTTGCTTCAATTCCCTTTACTCATCTTTCTCGGCTTGCCGTTCTCCGTTGCGCTAGGCACACATAAAGTGGCTTCGGTCGCTTTAGGCTTAGGCGCAGCAAGCACGCATTTAAGATCAGGCACTATTAAATGGAAAATCGCGCTCTACCTTATCTTGTCCGGTAGTATTGGCGTGATTTTAGGGGCTAACTTAATTGTACAGATCCCTGATGGTATCGCGGAAAAGATGCTCGGTACGATGATCCTAGCGCTAGGTATCTACTCGCGATTTAAGACATCGCTAGGCCAAGCTGAAGTAATACGCAACCGTCATCCTATTGGTTGGGTTATTGGTGGAATTGGCTTACTGTTTATCGGCATTATCAACGGATCTCTTACCGCAGGTTCTGGTTTGCTCGTGACACTATTTTTGGTGCGCTGGTTTGGTTACGACTACAAACAAGCCGTTGCTTACACCATGATTTGTGTCGGCCTGTTTTGGAATGGCATTGGAGGCATTGCCGTCGTAAAGGCAGGGGCCCCTATTCACTGGGCTTGGCTGCCTGTTTTATTGTTAAGCTCATTTCTAGGCGGCAGTTTAGGCGCATGGGCCGCGACTCGATACAGTAACAGAGTGATTAAAGTTGCATTCGAAATTCTCACGTTTGCCGTGGGCATCAAGTTGCTGGTTTAAAAAGATTAAAAGGAAAGTTTCATGGATAAAGCAATCATTGATATTTATTACTGCCGCCAGTGCAACTGGATGTTGCGTTCAACTTGGCTATCGCAAGAATTACTGCATACTTTTAGCGAAGAAATAGAAACAATCAGCTTACACCCAGACACAGGTGGTCGCTTCGAAATTTTCTGTAATGGCCAACAAATTTGGGAACGGAAAAAAGACAGCGGCTTTCCTGAAGCCAAGGTGCTAAAACAGCGCGTTAGAGACATTATCGACCCAGAACGCGATTTAGGACATTCAGACACAAAATAGGGAGCAATTCGCTCCCTATTTTTTTACTTAGTAAAACCGTTAAATCATGGTTTGTGCTAATACTTCGCCTTCTGGCGTTTTTACCGTTAGCTTATTGTCTTCTAGAGTACCAAAGCTTCTCGGTAAGCCATTACGTGGGAATGTCATCGAGCCTGGGTTGAATATAATGGCTCCGTCTTGCATCTCTGCGACGGGAACATGTGTATGACCGTGGGCGATGATATCACCTTCGCGCAGTGGCGGCCGTTTTTCAGAGTTGTACAAGTGACCATGAGTCAAAAAGATTCTCTTGCCAGATTCAAGTAGCACCCATGAGTAATCCATCATCATTGGAAACTTCAATAGCATTTGGTCCACTTCACTATCACAGTTGCCACGTACAGAAATAATTTGATCACTGTATTGGTTCAATAAGTCTGCTACCTGTGGAGGGTTGTAGCCTTCCGGAATAGGGTTTCGCGGCCCATGGTTTAGCGTATCTCCTAGCAAAATCAGGTGGTGCGCACCAGAGGCCAGAAATAGCTCAATGGTTTCTTTAGTTGCTGGCAAAGAGCCATGCAGGTCTGAGGCAAAAAATAGTTTCACGACATTGTCTCCTCAAAAAGTATGAGGTCATTCTACGGCATTTTTTTAGCAGCTCAACCTACGACGGTTTGAATACTACTGATAGCGCAATGATTCAATGACCATAGGCAAAACATAGAACCATGCTGCATACGCTGTTCCAACCAACACCAGTATCCAAAACACCATCGACATAAATTTTGATTTGGCTAGATGGTGCAGCGGATCGGGCTCTCCGCATCCTGGACATGCATGAGCGCGTTTTGAGATTTGTTTCTCACACACGGGGCAAGAGACTAAAGGCATGATACAGATTCCTCGACATTAGGCTTAGGGCGCAAAGAATAATGGTGAATTAACACATATGCAACCTAACATATATTAAATATTTTAGTTCTTTGTAACAGTCGCTGACTTGAGAAAAAATTCGTTGATTTTTCATTTATATCAACCTATTACACTTCTTCTCGCACCATACCGTTGATGACAATATTGTTATAACTCACCATCCCAATGACCTCGCCACTTTCAATGACCGGCGCTCTGCTTATGCCAAATCGCTCAAACAAACGTGCACAATATTTTACGTTCATATCTGGTTCGACACACAAAGCGGGCTTGGTCATGATTTCATAAATATTTGTGCGCTGAGGAGAACGATTATTCGCCAGCACCTTTTTGGCGATATCATTCATCAACACGATGCCATATTCATCATTATCATCTCGCTTTTTCACCACCAGCGCTTTGACTTGGTATTTTTTCGCTAGCGTTATGCCTTCGTATACGGTCATCAGTCCATCAACCATTACATACGTTGCCGCCATAACATCTCGAACTCTAATTATCGTTTGATCACTCATAATTCATCCTCGACTACTTTGGTCAATGTCTCGACTTGATGCGCGACACCGACTGCATCTTCAATATCGATCTGAATAGCAATCCCCTGTCCCGACTCTCTGTCAAATTCACCAACCTCATTAATGGTTTCTAATATGTGTCGAGAGAGATGTTCCTCGACCACAAACAGCAGCACATCTTTTTGCACTTCTAGCGTTAAACCAAAAAACGTTCGCTTTTGATTTAAACCTTGCCCGCGAGCATTGTTAATCACTGTTGCACCGGTCGCACCAGCATCGCGTGCAGCGTCCAACACCTTGTCTGTTTTGCTGTCTTCAACAAACGCAAGTATCAATTTAAAGCGCATTTTCTTCTTCCTCCGAGACGTTTTTATTCAGCCACTGGGTTATTTGCGCATAGCCCATCACAGAGATCATAGGGAATAGACTGGCAAACGCGATCAAGCCAAAGCCATCAATCATTGGGTTTCTTCCAGGGACGGTCGAAGCAAGCCCTAACCCTAATGCAGTTACAAGTGGGACAGTGACAGTAGAAGTTGTTACGCCTCCAGAATCGTAGGCGAGTGGAACAATAAGCTTGGGAGCGTAAAACGTTTGAATCACAACGACGATGTAACCCGCGATGATGTAATAATGAATGGGATCGCCCACGACAATCCGGTAACTCCCTAATGCAATACCAATTGCCACCCCAAACGCAACGGCTACGCGCAAGCCGTTAATACTGATACTGCCTCCAGAGACTTGGTTTGCTTTTATCGCTACAGCGATTAAAGAAGGCTCTGCAATCGTGGTACTAAAGCCTATAAAAAAGGCGAAGGTGTAAACCCAATAATAGTCGACCCACATTAAGGCTTTCCCTACAGATACTTTGAACTCTTGTAAAAACTCCGGCGCCGTTAATTGCACAGCCATCGTCTCCCCAAGTGGAAACAACGCCATTTCTAATCCAAGTAAAAAAAGAGCTAGCCCGAAAATCACATAAACGAACCCAAGCAAAACTTTCTTAAGGTTGCTAACAGGACGCCTTAACACCGCTAACTGAAAACCAAAAATAATGCTGGCGATGGGAACGACGTCTCGAACGGTCGATAATAAAGTGTCTAGGAAATGATCAATTGAAATCATGTTACGACCATTCCGTAAACCATCACAAACATCATCGGTAACAGCGAGGCAAAAGCGATTAAACCAAAGCCATCCACCATAGGGTTACGCCCTTTAATAGAAGACGCTAAACCGACGCCCAGTGCAGTGACCAGAGGTACTGTTATGGTGGACGTGGTTACACCTCCGGAATCGTAAGCAACACCAATAATGGCTTCAGGTGCAAACCACGTCAGTATTACAACGCCTACATAGCCACCAATGATCATGTAATGAATCGGCCACCCTTTTAAGATACGCAAAACGCCGATAACGATGGCTATCCCCACTGAGAGAGCTACTGTTACTCGAAGTCCTTCTCCGTAATCCTGCATGGACTGCTCTGAGTTAGCGATCATTCCGCCCTCTGCCGCAACTTCTGAGGCTTCTTCCGCTACCGCGGTTAATGCAGGTTCAGCTATCGTGGTGCCAAACCCCAAACAAAACGCAAAGACTAATAACCAAAATACGCTGCCTTTTTTTGCAAAGGCTTGAGCCATACTCTCTCCGATAGGAAAAAGACCAAGTTCTAGACCAAAGATAAAAAAGGTTAATCCTAAAACGACAAGCAACAAGCCAAAAAGAATGGAGACCAGGTTGGGCAGCGGCTCTTGCAAAACGACTAATTGGAAAAAAGTGATAACAATGATGATGGGTAATAAGTCACGAGCACTATTGAGGAGCGCTCGAAAAAGCGCAACAAATGCTTCCATGCCTATCCTCCTTGATTGTGCAAACTGATTACGCTCGTTCCAATGAGCGATAACTTCTAGTCTGGCATAGATTTCACTCTTCTACCGTGAATGCACTAGCGCCATCTATAACATTTAGTTACATATTTTCTAATATGTGAAGTTAATAGTATCTCTGCCAGCTTGTCACTATCCCAGAAATAATGGTGTTGAGATGATCAAGCTAAGCACAAAACGACTATAATGTCCTAATACGTGAACATTCAAAGAGATAACATGAAGATATTACTCACAGGTGGCACTGGGTTTATTGGCTCCGAGTTGCTCAAGCTGCTATCAACTCACCAGGTTATGCTACTTACACGCTCTCCAGAGCGAGCAAAACAACGCCTACAGCATGCTGATCTGGGTAATATCGAATACCTTGACTCGCTCGAGTCGTTCGCCGATCTCAATCACGTTGATGCCGTCATTAATCTTGCAGGTGAGCCTATTGCGGATAAAAGGTGGACCAGCGAGCAAAAAGAAAAAATCTGCAAAAGTCGTTGGAAAATTACCGAGCAAATTGTTGAGCTGATCCACGCTAGTACCGAACCTCCTTCTGTTTTTATTAGTGGCTCGGCAGTTGGCTACTATGGTGATCAACAAGATCATCCGTTTGATGAGTGCTTACATGTTAATAGCGACGGCTTTCCTCACGAGGTATGTGCAAAGTGGGAGCAAATAGCCAAGCGCGCAGAGTCGGAACAAACTCGGGTTTGTCTAATGAGAACTGGCGTGGTACTCGGCCTTAATGGTGGTGCGTTGGCAAAGATGCTATTACCTTACAAGCTTGGCGTAGGCGGCCCACTTGGGAACGGTAATCAGTACATGCCTTGGATTCACATCCTAGATATGGTCCGCGCCATCATGTACTTGCTTGAAACACCACATGCCCACGGTGCATTCAATATGTGCGCCCCCCACCCTGTGACTAATCGTATATTCAGCGGCACACTAGCTAAAACGCTAAAACGTCCGCATATCTTGTTCACGCCTAAATGGGCGATGGAACTCCTAATGGGAGAATCTTCCTGCTTGTTGTTTGATAGCATGAGAGCCAAACCCAAAAAACTCACCGAACTGGGCTTTAAATTTAGCTACTCCAGAATAGAGCCAGCACTCAAGCACTTGCTTCATGAACGGAGCTGATGAATGATGGCTCTAATCAATGTTTCTGAGTCTTAAATTAAATTATGAAAAAATCGATTCTCATTACGGGTTGTTCAACCGGCATCGGTTACGTGTGCGCTCACGCCCTACAAAACAAGGGATTTAATGTCATTGCATCTTGTAGGAAAGAACAAGATGTCCAGCGCCTAATTAATGAAGGGCTAACCTGCATCAATCTAGACCTAAATAGCCCAGAAAGCATTTCTTCGGGCGTGAAGCAAGCGCTAGAGTTAGCAGAAGGTAAGCTTTACGCAGTGTTCAATAATGGTGCCTATGGTCAGCCCGGAGCACTGGAAGACTTACCCACCGAGGCTCTTCAAGATCAATTTCAGACCAACTTTTTTGGTTGGCACCAGTTGGTCAGAGAAGTGCTTCCCCATATGCGCCAGCAAGGCGAAGGACGCATCATACAAAACAGCTCTGTTCTTGGTTTTGCCGCAATGAAATACCGTGGTGCCTATAATGCATCAAAATTTGCCTTAGAAGGCTGGACAGATACGCTCAGGCTAGAGCTTGCGGATACGAATATCAAAGTAGCATTGATAGAACCAGGACCGATCGAAACTCAATTTAGAAACAATGCATTACGAGCCTTTGAGAAGTGGGTTGATATTGAATCTAGCCCCCATCGTGATGCTTATGAAGGACAAAGAGAGCGACTCAACAACGACAAGTCTAATAATCGATTTGTTTTGCCTGCAGAGTCTTGCATCGCACCAGTTCTTCATGCATTAACTAGCGTTTCACCGAAAATTCGTTATCGAATTACTACACCGACTAAATTATTCGCAGTCTTGAAAAGACTATTACCAACCCGTGCACTTGATAAAATTTTGCGACAGGCTGCATAAAAAAGTTTTGTCGAAATGTAATTTCACCGTAACAATGTGATGTCATTATGAACATGTAGGTTAAAAAAACCTCAACTAAACGAATCAATTTCTACGCAATTCAGCGGGGATTCTTTCGCCCAAAGTGATTGAGTTGCTTAGATTTGGTATCGCCACCCATTACGTTTTGTAGCAATGTTTATACTACTGCGAGGCAACAATGACATTAAATCAGCTTAACTGGCTTAGTGTGGGTGTAGTGTTGACCATGTTCATCCTATTTTGATACCGCACTAACAAATAGCATTAGAATTGCGCTGCTTCGGCAGCGTTTTCTTTTTATCTAACACCTGAGCAGCAATAACCTCACTCTATTACCTCACGTTTTCTCAAAATAGAATGATTCATTATTGATGGTGAATGTCGCTTGAATTTCACCTAAATCAACTCCATATCTAATATCAACGACAAGACACAAGGCAAGGATACTCTGATGCAATCCCCATTTATCGTTGAGATAACAGAACAGAACTTTCGCGAAACGCTTGAAGGATCAATGAACACGCCCGTTTTGATCCACTTTTGGGCCAACGCTCAGCCAGAAAGCGCACAGATACTCCCTGAGTTGCAATCTCTTGCTCAACAGTACAACGGTGCATTTACGCTTGCTCTACTAAATTGTGAAGATCAGCCCGCTTTAGCGTCTCAATTTGGCGTGCAAGTATTGCCAACTATCGCGCTGTTTATAAATGGTCAAGCCGTCGATGGTCTGGGAGGCCCCCAGCCAATTGATGCCATTGCTACCATGCTACAAAAGCATTTGCCAAGCCCAGATGAGCAACTATTAAAACAAGTCAGTGAACTTCTTCAGCAAGGTGAGCATGCTCAGGCTTTGAGCATCATCCACACTTTGCCGCCAGAGCTGCAAGAGCGTGGTGATGTGAAACTCGCGATGGCTGATTGTTTGCTAGAAACCAAACAATTTGATATTGCCCAAGAACTACTGAACGCTATCCCTCTCGAGTATCAAGATAACTACTACAAGAGCCTAATAGCCAAGCTCGAGCTGCATTTGCAGGCTGCAGATAGCCCTGAGTTACAGCGACTAGAACAAGCATACGCAGCAGACATGGCAAACTTCGAACTCGCTTGTGAATTGGCGGTACAATACAACCAAGTTGGTCGGGATGAAGAAGCGTTGGAACTGCTGTGGAATATTCTTAAAAAAGACTTGGGCGCCCAAGACGGTGACGTGAAGAAGACTTTTATGGATATTCTCAGTGCGCTAGGTCAAGGTAACGCATTAGCAAGCAGATATCGTCGCCAGCTTTACTCAATTTTGTACTAAGCGCCGCATTCTTCTAGGAATAAGACAACAAAGGCCGGGATTTCCGGCCTTTGTTTTTTGTTAGAAGTCGCTATACAACGTTGGTGCTGCTGGCGGATACTCTATTGGTTGCCAACGATCATTAAAGGTGTACTTGGCATAAAGCATGAAATGGTTTGGTGTATAAAACTCAGAACGTTGTACATCGACTAACGCACCAAGATACCAACGTTTGCTGACTCGCTTTTCCACCGCCGCTTGCAACGACGTACCAAAACCACCACCTTTGTCTGACTCCGCTACTGTCGATAAGTATGGCGCGTCTTCCTTAGTCCAAGAGTTAGAGACGGATGCACTCAATTGATATGACCAAGAACTGTTGTATCGGCCATAAAAGTTGATAGGTAAAGACACCGAGAAGTAACTTTGCGGGCTGTAGTAGCCACCGTGACCTAGCGTGTACTCACCCAGATTTTTGTCGTAATCAAGGTACATTAAGTTCGTACCTATACTTAAACGCTGGTCATCCGTTGCAATTAACTTGTAGTACGCTCCACCTAGCACGCCTAAACGAGTGTTGTCCTCAACCTTTTCACCAGTCAAAACATGATACTGCAAGCTACTCCAAAAACCGTAAGGGCCACCAATGTCCCAACTTGAGCTCAACTTCACACCAGTACGAGCAACTCCGCCCCATTTAGTCCCTTGAGGGTCAGTCGTGCCGCTAGGGACAGACATTCCAGCATAAGAAAGCGCGCTACTGGTCTCTGGGCGACGCGAAGCTTCTGCCGTCCAACCGAACTCACCCAGGTCCCCATTGATGCGCACACCACCAACCCATGTGGTATGGTCGAAACCAATTGGTGTCGTGCCGATATCGACCAACCAATCTTCAGCCTGCCAGCCCACTCCAAATGCCATACCTGATGCGTCATTTTGGAACGAAGTGCTGTCAGAATCGGTGGTTTTTTCATAATAGTCCAACTGACCTGAATCGATAGAAACATAATCGGCTTTTAGCAATAGGTGCCCATCCCAGCTCTCTATCGGGATTCGGGCTTCTATGGGCACTTGATTCGAAGTATTACGGCCATCTCGTGCACTGTAATCCCAGCCAATCATGACATGCCCATCACTCCGATCATGCAGTTTATCGATGTCCGATTTGACGTTACGAGTCAACCAGTAGTCGTCAGCAGTATCATATAGCTCGCGTAAGCTTAGGGGTTCTTTTTTCGCCTCTTCAGGTTCACGATTTTTATCCATTCGGTCACGATTTAAGGCTTGATAGGCGCGTGTTTCAGCTAACGCCCACTGTTGATTTTCCATTGCTATAGACATGCTATTGCGAAATGCTAATGCGTCAGCATCAGGCATCGCATCCAACAACTGATTTAGCGCATTAGCGTCATTTCGATAGCCTTGTTGATTAAACACCGCGGCCACTGTCATCAACTGTGCCGCAGTTAAGCTATCGCGCTTTTTATTCAAAATGAGGTGCATGTCGTGATACGTCGCTTCATATCCAGTCAAAGCACTAGCTTGCAACATGCCAATTTCTGCTTGAGTTTTAAATGGCTCAGGCTTTAAAGAAACTTGTTCATACAAATCCAACGCAAGCTTAGGCTGTTGATTAACCAGCATCAGATCCGCTTGACTCAACAGTCGACGGGTTTTGAGTTCATCAAGCTGTAATGCTTCCGAAGCACTTAAATCTTGTGTTGCGGAATTTAATGCTAAGTCCGCGTACCAACGATCAAAATCTTCAAAGTGATTCAAGCTTACCATCATGCTGCCGTAAGCCAGTTTGTCATCGGTTGACCAATCTTCTGAAAGCGAAATGTTTTGGAAAATCCTCTCAGCTTCCTTAACTTCATCAATGTCTAACCACGCACTCACTAGACGAGCGAGCGGTTGAATTTGACCTTGATAATCCGACTCTAGCGCACGTAATGTCGCCATTACTGATTCGGGAGAAGCTAAGTAACGCGTTTGAATGTCTCTCAACTGAGCATCAAGCTTCAAGCGGGTTAAATTGCGCTGCGCTGCATTGCGTCTGTCATATCATGTTGTGCGATACTCTCTAGCTCAGCGATGGCCTCATTCACGTTGAAGTCCTGCGCGAGATAAAGCGCGTAAGCAAATTTCATTTCAGGGTCATTACTAGATGTAGCCCAATCGGACATCAGCGTATCCGCGCGTACTTTGTCGCCCATTGAATGAACCACGTCAGCAATATCAAGCCTTAACCATGGGGAGGTTGGCTGTAGCGCAATCAATTCCTCTACGGACGCTTTCATCGTTGCCTGATCATTTTGAGCGATTGCGATCCGCAGACGAGTCAAAATAACTTCCGACTTGATGCTCGCTATTTTTTCAGCGACCACTTTCTGCTGTGGGGCTGAGTAACTGCGCGCGAGTGCTTCCGCGCCAGACCAATCTTGCTGCTGAATACGAACATCTAAGCGACCACGCAATGCAGAGCTATTGCTGCTATCCAGTTGCAAAGCTTGTTTGAAAACCTTCTCTGCCGCGGCATAATTTTCTTGTACCAGATACAAAGAGCCTAATGATGAATAAGCATAAGGTTGGGATTTATCTACTTGAATCGCTTTTTGATAAGCGCTTTCTGCTTGCTTAAACTGGCCTTTTTCGACCAAGGCATCACCTTGATCAAGATACGCCCAATATTGAGAAGTCTCGATTAGCGCTGCCCATTTTGAGGCCGAGTCAGGATTATGATCTAAGTGCTGAGCCTGTTTAAAGTATCCGAGCGCTTTTTGTTGCTGCCCTCTACGTAGATAAACCTTACCCATAGCACCAAGCAATTCAGGATCTTGCGGACGAGTCGTCAACGCATAACGCAGCTGAGCTTCTGCTTGGCCGGTTTTATCTTCCTCGAGCAACGCTAACCCTTTGAGCTTGGCGAGATAAGTGGGGTCTTTGCGTAGTTCCTTTTCCTTTTTCCAGCGATCTTTCGCGCTTTGATTCGCTCTTTGTATCTCCATGTCAGACGGGTAGTAGCTAGCTAAGATGGCATATTGCTGAACAACTTGATCTGAAATAGGCAATTGATCCAATGCACGCAACCACGACGTTGCCGCATTTGTTCCAACCGAAGGAGCAAGCGCTAACTTTTTATAGGTATCGAGAATCCATGGATCAGCAGGATTCTCTTTGCGAATGTGGTTGGCTAACGCGAGTTGAAAAGACGGAACACTAGGATAATTTGCATTTAAACGTTCCAGTCCCTGTTTTACCGAGCTCCAACTGCCTGGCAAATTACTTTGCAACTGTAGGAATTCCAGTTGTAACGCTGGTGATGGCATTCCATTTGGGAAAAGGGCTTTGTAAGCTTGAATCGCTTCATCGTAACGACCAGATTTTGCAAGCAACTGAGCGCGCTGATAATCCGCTCTTTTCTCTCCCTGAATAGCCATAATCGATGACAAGTTTTTCGCTTGAGTCGAATGAGGCGCCTGTCTGATTAAGCGCTCAAATACCGGTTTTGCTAATTCTGGCTGCTTACGTTTCAGATACATATTCGCTTGATAGAAAAGCCCCGTTGGATTGCTTTCTTCAATCGCGAACAGCCTCTCCAGAGTACTCTCGACAATATCATCTCGGCCAATCGCATCCGCCAGTTTTAGCTGCTCAACCAACCACTCAACCGAGTCAACTCGTGCTAATGATGTGGAAAATTGAACCAGCTCGATAGGCTTGTAGACCTGTGCGAGCTGCGACTTTGTCAGAGGTTTTGAGCTAAAGCTTTCTGCATGCACAGTGCCGACGCCACCAGCCGCCAAAGCAACCAGTGGAATCCACCATAACACGTATCCTGTTACTGACATCTCTCGCTCCATACAGGAAGCAATTCACCTTGCACACCAAAACGGTAACGTTCTTCATGCCAACCAAGCCCAAATAGACTTAATACGTTGTCGTAATAATGATCGTTTTTGTCCACCACAAGTTCATTTTGAGCACGACGAAACTGCGTCTCCAACAGCGCAGATTCACCAGAAGCCGCGAGTAACGGAAGAGCCGCAGCAGAAAAACCTGCGCTTCCTGCTTGGGTATATTTACCCGTTTCAGTATTTACTTCTCTCGCTGGCGCACCAAGGGCTTTGGTTGCCGCGACAAACGGCTGCATTTTTTGTACTAATACTGCTTTTTCTGAAACTTGGTCATTTAGCATACCCGCCCAAAGATAAGTGCGGATCGCGTTGTAACTGCCCATCGGCCCTGTAACCACATCTGAGCTATAACGACCATTTCTCAATACTGCCCAGTCTGGGCTAAAGCCAGCTGGCATCGTTTTCTCTAGCATGTGAACACTTGCCTTATACATTGAGTCCCAGTTGTATTGCGGGTACAGCGACTGCATACGAGCAATCAGTTGTAACGGAACATAACTCGGATTCACACGGTACTGGCCGTCGGCATCAAAGCCCGTTGGAGCTGGCAACAATACCGTTCCAACTCCCGCTATGTTGACGGTTTCTTCACGTAAAATACGACTCGCGATCAGATGTCCAAGGGTCTGATAGTAGTAGTTATTCCATAATTTCCCCGCCTCAACAAGGGAGTAAGCTATCCACAAATCAGAATCTGACGCTGGGTTAGAATCCAAGACTCCGAACTGACCATTTTCTTTTCTTCCCCACAACCAAGCAGGAAGCCTTGCCGTCAAATCCCCACCAGCCAAATGTGATTGAGTCCATTTTAAAACCTGATCGAAGGTTTTAGGGTCATTGGCAACCAAGGCAAAGAACAATGCGTAAGATTGGCCTTCCGAGGTTGTAATCATACGCTCGTCACTGCCATCAACGACTCGGCCTTGCTCCATGTATACCGACTTAAATGTTTCCCATTGTGGCCACTCGCAGGTGTTAGCCCACAAGTAAGGAGACACGAACAACATAAGGAACGAGATGAGTTTTTTCATTATTCCTCTTCCTCAGTTTTTTCTAAACGTCTAGACGCGACTTGACGTAATACGCGCCAAAGCACAATGGTTACGATCACCACTAGCAAGGCGGCAAAGCACGCAACGATGACTGGGTGATTAGAGAAGTGATACCAAACGAGCTGCCACACAGGAAGCTTACCGACATAGTAGTGCGAACCCACGTTGTAGCTTGCTACTTCGTTATTTCTCAACGTCACCACCGAGCCAAACATGTGCTCCACTTTACCGGAGTCAGCCAACGCGCGATCAACCGACGAAAAATCTGACGGGTGAGCCGCCATAATAGAAATGACGCTGCGTTTTTTCGTAAATGGCGATTCCGCACCATAAATAGCAGCAAAAGAGCCTTCTGCCTCGACAGAAACATAATCTGCGGCGGCTTGACGAGCATCACTTGGACTCATCCAGTTCATTCCGAGCTGCTTTTCATTTTTGCTTGGTAGGCGAATTTGTCTCTGACCCTCTTTAACCACTAAGTTAACTTGGTCAGGATTATTAGCGGCTTCTTCTAATGCATCCACAACACCAATCGTCAGGATATCTTTATTTTTTAGTTGCTCAGCATTCCATTTATCTGTCAAAAGCACCTGAATACCTGGGTACCCAGTGTCACGTCCCAATGACCCCATGACGTTTAAGAAGGTTTGCAACACTTCTTTTGGAGCACTCTCTGGAACAACAATAGCAGTTTCTGACAAATCAGCCATGCGAGTGTAAGGAAAACCGGATGTAGCAAAAGCGCGCATGTTCGGCATTTCGATGTAGTGGGGGAAACCACTAAAATCAATAGTAGAATCACCATCAATAACCGCGTATTGCTTACTTGGCTGCGTTACCTGGCACTGCCCATCGGTCACCGAAGCAAAGCCAAATTCGAACTCGATTCGGTTTTGACTACCCACCTTAAAAGCCGGAATGCGAACAAACGTATCACCACTTAGAATGCCATCATCTAACAAAGGAACACGTATACGGTTAGATTCTCCACCTTGACCTTTTGTGGTTAGGTTGAACGCCTCAATGAATTGGTCATTAATACTCAAAGTCAGACGAGAGCCGGAATGATCCGCAGCAGGCGGTGAATAACGATAGTTAAGATCCATCGGTATACCACGGCTTTGCCAAGTAAAGAGATCGGGTGGTAAACGCAAACTTACGTTGATTGGTGGAGGCGTTCGGCCTTCCACTTGCAGCATGCTTTTTTGTTCGACTAACTCAGACAATGCAACAGGACGAGCCGTACTCACCCAGTTTGGCGCATCGTACGGGACTCGTGGTTTGATTTGTTTGACTTCATTAATCTTCGCGATTGGTCCAGTAAGAAGTTGGTTTCCCAACGCCAAACCTTGCACCGCAATGTTAAGATCCTTACTGTCACGGCCTGTCACCAGAAGAAGCTTCACGTACGGGTCTGTTGGATGAGTGATGACTTGAAGACGAGGGCCATCCGTGTCTGGAAAATCTCTCAGAAACTCAGGTTTGTTGTCATTGGTAACAAAGACAATGGCGTTGCGCTTAGGTAACGTGTCGACACTAAAAGGGAATTGAGCACCACGCCAACCCGCAAGAGCACCAAAGTAAGAGCTCAAGACACCGGCAGCCTTGACATCATCTAAATCGTATTTGCTACCCATCACGACAGGCAGATTTAACTGGCTGAAATCACGGACATCAAAAAAGGAGCCGGTAACAAACTCAAGTCACTTTCCAGCACTGTCTTTTGAGCAAGCATCTCAATTCGACTACTTTGGCTAATCTCAGCCCAAATGCTCGAGTCATTGGGGTTAGCACAGTCTTTCTGAGTATTCCCTATTAGCTCAAAGCGAATTTGGTTGTAATTACTAAAGTAACGAGTGTCCAGCGGCATAGATAAGCTCAACTTTTTGCCTTGCTGGCCATCGACGATTGACGCTACTCCCATAAGTTCGTTGTTCAAATACACTTTGACGTGAGAAACCAAAGAGAGCAACGCTGGCGAAGGTGTGATATCAAAGTGCAACTTTGCTTTAGATACCACCTCATCGAGTCGCGAACCGAAACCAATATAAGCACTGGCCTCACTACCTTGGATAGCAATTGAACCACTGTAACCTAATTGACTAAATGGGATGACGCGCTTAAACACGGTCGAATCTTCAGCATCTTGCTGTGCCAAAGGCGTTGCTTGTTGCTGACTTACTTCTTGTGCCGCGAGACTGCACGACATACACATGAGAGTGATAGCCGTTGTCAACGCTGTTAGTTTTTTATTATTTAGCATGACTTGAGGTCCTGATTGGGACATAACGAGGTCTTAGTGACCAAATAAATTCGATACAAAATAAAAGTGCATCCACACTGACCTGAACAAACTTAGGACAATGTTGCAGCAAGCGTTTGTATCCATTAAAGCCGACTTGCAGTACAGCCTGCATACTCGATAGAGGTTTATCTGATTGATAACCTTGTTGCCATTTCGCCCATGTATCTGCACGTGCAAATGTACATTGGACGTATTGGATTCGTTGTTGATGAGACAATTCGTTGAGTTGTAAACCAAATATCCCCTTATGAGCATAGGCAACCGTCATAGGGAACACGAATTCTTGGCCACCTCGATTGAGGATCACTTCTAAGGTTTGACCGAGTAAGTAAGCACAGGTTGGTTCATCGACCCCGTCAATTTCTATGCGCACGCCCCCCAAAGAGAAATCCTTCATCTGCGCTTGTATTAAATGCCCAGAATTAAGCCTAACCGCGACAGGAATCGCCACCTCTACTCGGTGATCTTTTCGCACTTGTTTAGCTTCTACTGCAACCGCAACGGCAGCACCTAAAATCAACAGGTTGTACATCGTCCATACGAGATTCACGATAACTGTACCGATTTCATTTTGAGGCCCCCACCCCATTCGGTAAATCCCTACAGCGAAGCCCAAAATGTTGAGTGCAACCAAAACCAAATATGGTCGAGAGATCACCCAATCGTAGTGAGACTTTTCAACCAAACCGCCTTTTGCCGTTACGTTGAATGTCCCTTTATGGGGCGCAAACAAAGCCACCGTTGTTGGCCTTGCGATATACCAAGCAAGCACGGTTTCGTATACCTCACCCCAAAACGAATAACGGTAGTCACCCTGCATACGAGAGTTGGTCATGCTGGCGTGAATCATGTGGGGTAATACGTACAAAATGATCGCCAGCGCTGGTGCATAAATCACGTAGGAATGCAGCAACAAATAAGCCAAGGGTGCGATCAGGAATACAATCCTCGGGATACCAGATAGAAAGTGCAGCATGGCATTGACGTAACAAAGCCGTTGAGAGAGCTTAAGCCCCTTTCCAGTCAATGGATTATCTACCCTAAATATCTGCGCCATCCCGCGAGCCCAACGAATGCGTTGCCCAACATGTGCAGACAATGTTTCTGTCGCCAAACCAGCAGAAATCGGCTGCTTAAGATATGCAGAACGATAGCCTAAACGGTGCATGCGCAGAGACGTGTGCGCATCTTCCGTCACGGTTTCGACTGCAATACCACCGACTTCCTCTAAAGGCTCTCGACGTAAAATAGCGCACGAGCCACAGAAGAAAGTCGCATCCCATAAGTCGTTACCATCTTGAATCAGGCCGTAAAACAAGTTGCCTTCGTTTGGCACGTTACGAAAGTTCGATAAGTTACGCTCAAAAGGATCCGGTGAGAAAAAATGGTGCGGCGTCTGAATAAGCGCCAACTTTGGATCTTTCAGGAACATCCCCATTGTGAGCTGAAAAAATGCTCGTGTAGGAATATGGTCACAGTCAAAAATCGCAACAAACTCACCGCTGGTCTGCTTCAACGCATAGTTAATGTTACCGGCTTTCGCATGTTCATTCGTTGGGCGGCGGATGTAGTTCACCCCTACACTTTTGGCGAAATCTCGGAAGCTATCACGCTTGCCGTCATCCAGAATGTGGATGTTAAGTTTGTCTTTCGGCCAATCGACACCTAACGAGGCATAAACCGTCGCTTTCACAACATCGAGATCTTCGTTGTAAGTAGGGATCATCAAGTCAATGGTTGGCCAAGTTGACTGATCCGGTGGCATCGATACTGGTTTGCGATTCAATGGCCAGATATTTTGGAAATAGCCAAGCATTAGCACAATCCAAGAATACGTCTCAGCTAGCAGTAAAACGCCCCCTAGAAACAAAGCAACAGGATCGTCCCAGTTCAGGGTAGACGAATAACGCCACCACAAGTATCGACATGAGGCCGTAACCGACAAGATGATCAAAAGCATGGTAGGAAAACGACCCGGCATGCGACGGACCATCATCGCTAATGCCCAGAGTAACAGCACAAAGACAGTCTGAGCCTGATAACCAAATGGCACTGTAAAGCAAAGCAAAGCGATTAACACCACGAAAAACAGCAAGGTGTAGTTCAACGCCATCGCGGACTTACTTGCTTTAATACGCTCTCGAACTTGTGGATCTTTGATGTTGTTCGCTGTCTGTTCTAACCAGCGGACGCCTTTTGCAACCAATTCAAATGGCAAGTAGAACGCATTGCGAATTTGCTCGGCTAAAGTCATCGCTAAGCTGCTGGTTTTTTTGGACCATGCTGTATTTACGTTTTGCCTGAAGCAAAGCAACCACACGCTTTGGATAATAAAACGTACAGGATCAAACCATCTTGGCGCAGCAAAATTAACGTTTGGATAGTAAACCAAAGGCAGTTTCCATGAGGGAACACCCGAAATAACCGGCTTTAAAAATACAAAACTCAATGAAAACCAAAAAGACAAAGCACACTCACCAACCCAGTTTGTTTTACAATTCCAGGCTTGCTCGTAAGCGTTCTTCTGCAGTCTGAATTGATCCACTACCCAACGTTGGAAAATCAGATTAAGACTTCGCATAAATTAGCTTTGGTCCTGAGCGCTTGATAACGCTGATACACACCAAAAAGCAAAAGACTGAAAATCTTTTGCGGCTTGGCTCGATGGCGAATAGTGTTGAACGGTCGTCAGGTTTGCCACACATTCAAGCAATGCCGTATCTCGATGAATCGAAACAGGAATCAAGGATTCGCTAAGTTCCTTTTTCAGCACCAACATGAAATCACGACCAATTTCGGTTTCTGGCTGATACTTATTCACCAAAAAACGTAATTTGTCAGAGCGAAGCAATCTCGATTGCTCTTCATGTTGTAGCCAAGATTGAAGAGTGAGATAACTCAAGGCGTCTGCCGTTACCACCACCACAATCATATCCATTGAGTCGACAAAAGATCGCACTTCAGGATCAGTAAGCTCTGCTAAGTCGGCGTGAAAAAGCAGCCACTGTTCACCACGGTTTTCGCTCACTTGCAACGTCGTTTCACCTAACATTGATAGATAGTGAGAACGCTCATTAAAAAACGCTTTTAACTGCTCAGAATTCAGATGGCCAAACGGTAAAAAAAGTGCACCTTGTGGGCTTTCATAACCAGCCTGGGTCCAAGGCTTATCTAAAAGAAGTTGTTTCGCCCAGCCTCCTTGCTCTTCCCTCGGCAAGCCAAGATGAGCTTGCAGTAAACTATTAGGCACCACCTCAATGGCCAGTACCTGTTTATTTATCTTAACTAACGCTTGTGCCAAATTCGCAGCGACGGTCGTTGAGCCACAACCGCCTTTTAAACTAACAAATAGAAGGCGCTTCATATCGCTTCCGTTTCTGAATTTTTCTGCGTATTACGTACCAAAGATAGAACATTACGAGCACCGTTGGCTTTGAAGACTTGCCACTTATTTTTAACTTGTACGTAAGACTCGTTTTCTGTTGTTTCAATATACGTGTATTGAGTTAAGTTATAAGAAGAGTAGATCGAATTAATATCTTTTGCAGACTCAGTCATAGAATTTTTCACAATGTAACGGAGCTTAAACTGAGATAACAGCAATCCCGCCACTATCATTTTCAGTATAAATTCCATTGTTAAAAAATTGACGCATCGACCTATGCGTCTCATATTTATAGAACGATGATGAATGTGAATAAGTTTATTTATAGCCCATATAAATAACAAAGGCCTAAATAATATTTAACTTCAGAAAAAAGGATTACAATAATGAATTGTTACCATCCATTTAATACACATAAGAAATTTAAATATTTTAAATGAGAATCATAGACTTAGAGACTATTGATTTTAAACTCATAAACATCATGTGAAGCACATGCTATAACTATTTTAATTTCTGATCAATTTCGTTTAATATCTTAGCGTCATTTTCTTGTCACTAAGAAAATCAAAATTGTAACGATTAGCATACAACGGATTGTGAGCTTCACAAAACACATTAAGTTATTGATTTAAGGCTCTTTATGTCATCACTCTCTGAATCATCTGCTATTAAAAACGAACGAGAGATAAACTCTGTTTATGTAAGCTTATTTACTCATAAACAGATGCTTATTGATTATTTGTTCAGTACACTACCGGAAAATGACAACACTTCACTTACAAGCTTTACAGACAAAGAAACTTTTTTGTCCACATTGAATGATGAAGCCTTAATGAAATTCAATGACTTATCTAAAACGTACCTTGAACAGTGTTTTTTTCTTAGTCATAAATTCACAAAAAAAACGCCCAAAGCTATAAATCTTGCTAAAGACATTCACAAAACGAACATAAAGAAGTTTTCTACATGTCTATTAGTTGTTCCAGACTCGCTACTATCATCAACTAATGATGATTTTATAAGTGTCTTTCTACAAAGCTTAAATGAGCTGGCAAATAATAAAAAAATCACTATTAGTGTTTGTATATATGGGCATCTGACGACTTCACTATTAAAGCCCATTCTTATTTCTCACAATAGACACATTGCAGGTTTGGCGACCATGACATCATTAGATGACGCTCGCTACTGCTATCTTGTGGATTTTTGGTCCAATAAACACGGTGTAATTACCCAACACGAATACATTCTCACTAAAACTAAAGATAAAACACTAAAAGCAACGTCTTACGAAACGCATCAATCTCATGTCATGCCAGAAGACAAATCGGATAGCGATAGAATCTATGTCAGCAGAAGAGCTTTCAGAGAAAGCGTGAAAGCCCCAAAAGGGATGCGTGTGGCAGAGAGCAATCAAGGACTCATAGCGATGCTAGACAACCCTCGCTCTTCAACGATTATTTTCAGCTGCGATAACCAAAGCGAAGTTCAACAGATCGCGTTAGATTGCTACCGTTTAAGGTCCGCATATGGCCGTCGACTAAAGATTATTGTCAGGGAGACCCAACAATGTCTGAGATATGCAGATGAAAAGTTCTTGCTTCGCGCGGGGGCAAACTTCATTTCTCACGCGCAAATCCCCCACATGCGCTTTATGACTCAAGTTGAGGCAATTCAAGGCCAAATGCTTACACGCCCAATTCCTGAAAGTTTAGAGGCGCTCTTAAAATATGACTTTGAGTTTGGTAGCAAAGGCTACTTACAAAACCAGGACTTTAGTCAATACTGTATTGACGTCATTTCCCACTCAACACACTCAAGTGTGAACTTTGCACTTATAAAGCTGAACTTATTGCCAGGTATGACTGCAGAGGAATGTTTACGTCTTTGTCATATTCGAAGAGATGGCGACGTTGTGACAGCCTGCAACAAAGCTCTATATGTCGTGTTCAGTGCTATTCGACAAAGCGATATTGATATTGCGCTAAACAATATATTTGAGTTCCCAGTGAGAGACCTATTTCACTCGACCCACACGTTTGATACCCAATTAGATATCGAAACAGAGTTAAAATTCATCGTTCAAGATGCCGCTGTCATATCCGACGACGTTTCAGCTCTGGCGACAGAGAGGAAAATATTCCATACCGCCACTAACTCCATTACTGATGTTCCTCCTTTGTTTGCTGTGAAAAAAACCATCGAGCTCAAGGAGCGTTCATGAATATTAACGATTTTTTACTGACCGTGATTATCAGCTCAGGTATTGGCCTACTCCTAGGATACTTTATCCGTGACCTAGTAAACGCTACCCGACGCTTTTACCACAAGCACTTAAAACGCTCGCGCTATTTTGAGCTAGATACATCAGCCACTAACACTAAGAAGCTTAAGTAATGATATCGCATTCTCATGACTCTACCCCCTCTACTATAGGATTGGGCTGGTGGAACATTTACTTTATCGCAAAAACAGCGCTCTATTTTCAAGGAATCATCGATTTCCATCCAATGGAAAACTTTGCGCTGTTGATCTTCATCCTGCTTCCTATCTCGATGAAAAGCCTAAATGCGGTACGTCATATCGTTGTGTTTGTCGCCGCAGCCTGGCTCTTGCATTACGATTCTTACCTACCTCCTCTAGACCGTCTTTGGGCTCAAGCGGGACAGTTAATGCAGTTTGAATTGAGTTATCTGGTCGAGCTTTTGGGACGATTTTTATCATTCCAAGCAATACTCGGATTGCTCGCTTTGTGTGGTGCGTACTTTATTTTGAGCAAGTTCGTTAGAGTTTCAGTCTTTGTGGTTATTGCGATGGTCTATATAAGTATTCCTATGACGACTGAACCTCAGACAACAGTGGCTGCAGAAGTAGCTCAACAACAGCCGACAACCGAGGTTACTGCTAGCAAACAACCTCAAATAACGGAAATTAATGATGCCAGTCTCAACACGTTAACTGCAGATTTCTTTTCTAAAGAAGCTTCTCGACGTGTGGCATTCGATACCAACAGCGCAATGGATGCTCCTTTCGATTTGTTGTTCTTGAGTATTTGCTCGGTCGCGTGGGATGACATCGAAATTGCAGGACTGGCCGATCATCCTCTATTCAAAGAATTTGACATCATGTTCGACAACTTTAGCTCTGCAACGTCATACAGCGGGCCTGCGGTCATTCGTCTGTTACGAGCCAATTGTGGTCAACAGGAACACAGTCAACTGTTCCAGCCAGCACCATCAAAGCAGTGCTACTTGTTCGAAAGTTTGAAAGAGCTAGGCTTCACAGAAAATTTACTGATGAACCACAATGGTGTCTTTGATAGCTTCCTTGAATTGATCAAAAAAGACGGCGACTTACAAGCGGCTCTTATGTCTCAAGAAGACTTGACTCCTTACCAAAAATCTTTTGATGGCTCTTCGATCTTCCGCGATAAGCAAGTATTGGATAACTGGTGGCAGCAAAGACTTAACAGTAGTGATGACAAAGTCGTGGCACTCTACAACTCAATTTCACTACATGATGGCAACAGGATCATCAATGCGAACTCAAGCACATCTATTGCTAGCTACAAAATGCGCCTTAAGAATTTGCTTGATGACCTCCACGCGTTCTTTAAAACCTTAAAGTCCTCAAAACGCAACATCGTTGTCGCTTTGGTACCAGAACATGGTGGTGGTATGCGAGGAGACCGCATGCAAATTTCAGGTATGCGAGAAATTCCTGCACCGACAATCATTCATACACCGGTAGGAATTAAAATCTTCGGAGAAGGAATTCAGCGTCAGGGCGACACCGAACACGTAAGCGAGCCATCTAGCTATCTGGCATTGTCGCAGCTCGTTTCGAATATCCTGGATAAAAACATTTATCAAAGTAAGACGTTTAGCCCTTCAATATTGACAGAGAACCTACCAGAAACACGAGTTGTCGCGCAGAACTCAGGCTCTACTGTGATTGAAGTACAAGGGAAGTATTATGTTTCTCTTGATGGTTCAAGTTGGATTGAATACCCCGCAAAATAGCGAGAGTAAAACCATGCCATGACAAAGGCCGGTGTTTCCGGCCTTTGTCATATAAAAAACCAATAACCTCTCAAAGGTCTCAGAACTTCAATTGTCTATTGTCTATAAATAGGTAAAAATGGATCGAACATTATGCACTTAAGGGAATAACTCATGCCAATTGATTCACTGATCACCATCGGTATTTTCGTCGTTCTTGCTGTCGTTATCTTATCTTCAGCCATTAAAACGGTTCCGCAAGGAAACAACTGGACAGTTGAACGCTTCGGACGCTACACCCACACATTAAAGCCGGGTTTAAACTTAATCATTCCATTCGTTGATAAAGTTGGTCAAAAAGTAAATATGATGGAGCGCGTTCTCGATATTCCTGCGCAAGAGGTCATTTCAAAAGATAACGCTAACGTGGTTATTGACGCTGTCGGATTTGTTCAAGTGATCGATGCTGCCAAAGCGGCTTATGAAGTCAACGATTTAGAACACGCTATTAGAAACTTGACCCTTACCAACATTCGTACCGTTTTAGGTTCAATGGAACTGGACGAAATGCTGAGCCAACGCGACATGATCAACTCTAAGCTGTTGGCGATCGTTGACCAAGCAACAAACCCTTGGGGCGTAAAAGTCACACGAATTGAGATTAAAGATGTCCAGCCACCAGCCGATCTGACCGCTGCAATGAATGCGCAAATGAAAGCCGAGCGTAATAAGCGTGCGGAAATTCTTGAAGCAGAAGGGGTTCGCCAAGCTGAGATATTAAAGGCCGAAGGTCATAAACAATCAGAGATATTAAAAGCTGAAGGCGAAAAGCAGTCTGCTATTCTCCATGCAGAAGCACGTGAGCGTGCCGCGCAAGCAGAAGCAAAAGCGACTTACATGGTTTCCGAAGCCATTGCAAAAGGTGACATGCAAGCCGTCAATTACTTCATTGCACAGGGTTATACCGAAGCGATCAAGAGCATTGGTCAAGCCGAAAATGGTAAAATCATTATGCTTCCATTAGAAGCAACCGGACTAATGGGCTCGGTTGCAGGGATAGCAGAAATGTTTAAACAGCAAGATAAAGAATAATTTATGGACTTTTTTAGTTTGTTGGAAGGTATCTCTTTCTGGCATTGGCTAGCGTTTGGCTTTGCTCTTTTAGCAGTTGAGCTACTTGGTACCGCAGGGTATTTTCTCTGGCTCGGGATGTCTGCACTTATCGTTGGAGCCATCATGACCGTTTTGCCAATGAGCTGGCAATTGCAATGGCTTTGCTTTGCAAGCTTCAGCTTAATCACCACCTGGCTTTGGTGGCGACGACAATGGTCTAAAGACAAGCAAGAAGACCAAGAAAGAGATCTGAACCAAAAGTACAAGCAGTTAATTGGGCGTACTCTTATCCTTGAAGAAGACTTTTCCGTCGGACTCAATCGCATCAAGGTAGCCGATACCACATGGTCCGCACAATCGGATCAAGCACTTCCAGCCGGTACCCGCGTAAGAATCACCGATGTTGAAGGTATTATTTTAATCATTGAGCCTGATTCTAATTAATTTATGCCAAAGTAATGGGGCAAATCATGCTCCATTACTTTAATCTAAACAACTGCTTTCATTTCATTACCTTAATTAAAATCGAGAAAAAAATAAGTATTAGTAATATTATTAATACCCTACCTACCATTTCCTATTATTTAATTATTCAACACACGACAATCAATAAGATAGAAATATATCTAGGTAAATTATCGATCTAAATTTATTTTAAAAAATAAAACTTTATTGAATTATTTTTTGATCTTTTTATCCTCGGATACATACTTAACGCATGAGCATTTAAGTTGAGTGCTTTTTATTTGGTAAGTAAGAGGATGTACTATGAATAAGCTTCTCTTTTTAATGTTGTGCGGTATTTTTTCTTTTTCTTCCTTTGCCTACAACAACGGAAACGGCGGTACAACTAATTTGGGACCTATAGTCGAATGTAAGATGCCAAGTGGCGACGTTACGAATATTCCAAGTGAAATGTGTCGATTTAGAGGTGGGGAATGGGAATAGTAAAGAAGTAAGAGCTTAGTTTGATATAAGAGCCCTATTCAACCTTGCCTTTCTGCGTAGTCACGGTTTATACAAGTACGTAGATATTTAAAGTTTATATTAAGGTGATTATTATGAGATTTTTATCTGGTCTATTAGTAATATCTTTTGCCATAATTCCGTTAACCACTCATGCTAATGGTGCATCCGGTGGTCGTACGTTAGGCCCAGAGATAAAGTGTGAGTTGCCAAACGGTAATGTACATATGTTGCCACCGTTATATTGCAAAATATACGACGGCCGAGAAGTGAAATAGAAAAGGAGCCTAGCGGCTCCTTTTATTATCTAATTAAGTATTAGTGGAAGCTGTAAGGGATAAGAACTTGTAGACGTAAGTCTGTTTCATCCGCATCGCCAGCACCTGCGTACTCATCACGTTCTAGGATTGTACCGTGTAAACGAATGGTAGAACCTTTAAGCGCGCCACTTTGTAGTGAGTAAGATACTGTTGCGTTAACTGCGTATTCGCTTTCGTAATCCCAGTCACCTGATGCTCCGCTTGCTGCAGAGTCAGCGCCAGTACCGTAACCAAAGCCTAGGTAATAGTTCCAGCCGTTACCTTGGTTGTAAGATAGACGGTTGTACCATGCTAGCTCACCCGCTTTGTTCCAGTCAGACAGCGCGTCCCACCACTGAGACCAAGTACCATTGTTCATACCATATGTATGAATAGTACGAGGAACGAAGTCCGCACGGTTATCTGTGTCTGTGTAGCGCAACTCAGACATCCAAGCTAGCTTGCCGAAAGATTGATTCAAAGACAGACCAGTGTGGAAACCTAGACCATCGTATTTCACATCATCGTCAACACCGTAGAAATCAAATGCTAGAGTTGTACGGTCACTAACAGTGTACTTCAAGTAAGCCTTGTAAGAAGTGTTGTCAGTTTCGTTGTGGTAGCTAGTCACTTGACCTGCACCCCAGTCAACACCATTTGCATATTGAACGCCAGTTGCTTGGCCTAGGCCAAGTTGCATAAACAGGCTGTCAGTTAGGTTACCATTTAGACCTAGAGAGTGTAGGTAGCTCCATGACGTGTCAGACCAAAGCGCTGGTGCGTAATCATCTTCGTGAAGCAGCCAAGGTGCTGTAAATTGGTCTGCGCCAAAGTAGCTTAGGTTGAAATCACCAAGTTTAGCGTTCAGTTCGAAACCACGGTAAGTACCAGGTACAAAGCTCCAAACGTTACCGATTGTACCGTTACCACCAGCCTGTAACATACCGAAACGAGCATTAAAGTTTTCGTTTGCTTTGAATTTCAGCGCTGCTTTGTAAACTTTAAGCTGCTGACCATCACCTGCACCCCAGTCTAGGTTGTTACAAGTTGAGATTTCGTTACATAGGTAGCCTTCGTTTGAATTGTAAAGACTATCGTTGTAAAGATCGCCAGAGTAGTAAGCCGCAACATCTGCGCCCACCCAACCATCGTGGTAGCCAGAAGTGAAGTCTAAAATTGCGTTGTAAGAAGAGTAGTTTAGACGACTCCAACGGTCACCATTTTCACCGCCGGGCTTACCTGTTGTACGAGTTCGTGAACGAGTATCAACTATGAATAATGCATTCAGACTTGAGTCTTGCATAAATTCGTTCACTTTCTCTACGTACTCGCCACCTGCTGCACTTTCAGTAGACGCCGTAGCTGGAGCGACAGCAACAACACCAAACATTGCTGCGGTTAACGCTGAAACCTTAAAAAATTTGTCCATGGAAAAACTCCTAAAAATGGATATAGCTGTATTTTTCTATCTCACCTTTAGTTGGCCGCCGAAGGAGAGAAGTAAATTCCTGATCAAACCTCATTATTTCTAATTTGGCTTTTTTTAGTTCCTGCATACACACCGTGTATCCACGTGATTAAGACTAACTTCGCAGCTAAAAACATCCAAATGGAACTTATTTTTTTTCTAAAAAAATATGAGCCACTCCAAAGTTCCATATAACTTATTGATCCAGATCTTATTTTTAACAACATCAACACAACACAATAAATTATTATTTAAAATCAAATACTTAAATTGAACTTAAAAGTATCAACTTGAAGTCACTCGCAGACTAAAAAAGCCAAAAAAACCAATAACCCAAGGTTCGATCTTGATCACTGAAAAGAACAAAGGCATCAATTACTCAATAAAAAAACACTTAATTATGAACAATAAAAAGCCCCGCATGCTTACCATACGGGGCTTTTAGTTATTTTTTAGCTTTTTTGAGAAGACTTAATTCATCAGTTCGAGTAAGTCTTGTTCTGTTTTAATTTCGATACCCAGTTCTTGTGCCTTTGCGAGCTTCGAACCTGCATTTTCACCAGCAAACAAAATATCGGTTTTCTTAGAAACACTACCCGTCACTTTAGCCCCCAGTGCTTGGAGGGCTTCTTTGGCTTCTGTACGCCCCAGTTGAGAAAGTGTTCCCGTTAATACTACTGTTTTACCTTCTAATGGTAATTCCCCCACCTGCTCAGTAGTATTAATCTCTGGCCAATGAATTCCTTGTTCAAGCAAATCTTTAACCACCGCTTGGTTCTGTTCTTCACTAAAGAAAGTCGTAATATGTTGAGCAACCACAGCACCGATGTCTTGCACTTCAATCAACTGCTCTTCGGTAGCATTTTGGATCGCTCCCAACGTTTTAAAGTGCATTGCTAAGTTTGCTGCGGTTGCCTCGCCAACTTCACGGATCCCCAGTGAATACAAAAACCGAGGTAAAGTTGTTTCTTTGGATTTTTCTAACGCATTCACAATATTCTGCGCAGACTTTGGCCCCATGCGATCTAGTACGGTTAAAATCCCCGCTGATAACTTAAATAAGTCAGCAGGAGTTTTCACCATCTCACGATCAACAAGCTGCTCGATCACTTTATCGCCTAAACCGTCAACGTCTAACGCTTTACGAGAAACAAAGTGTTTTAGCGCTTGTTTGCGTTGGGCTTGGCAAACTAAGCCCCCCATACAACGTGTTACCGCTTCTCCTTCGATCCGCTCAACATGCGAACCACAAACAGGACACTGAGTTGGGAAAACAATATCTCGAGCTGTTTCTGGTCGACGCTCTTTGATGACAGATACGACTTGCGGAATAACATCGCCAGCACGGCGGATCACAACGTGATCACCAATCTTGACCTGCAGACGTTCTATCTCATCTGCGTTATGAAGCGTCGCATTACTTACCGTTACCCCGCCAACAAATACAGGCTCTAGTTTAGCAACAGGTGTAATCGCACCAGTGCGACCGACTTGGAACTCCACTTCATTCAGTGTCGTCATTTCTTCCTGTGCTGGGAACTTGTAGGCAATCGCCCAACGTGGAGCGCGAGCAACAAACCCCAGACGCTCTTGCACGGCAATATCGTCAATTTTAATAACGACACCATCGATCTCATAAGGGAGGGCATCACGACGCTGCAATATATCTTGGTAGTAAGCTTTTACATCCGCCAAGCTTTCAACTCGCTTAGTTTCCGGACACATTGGCAGTCCCCAAGATTTGATTTGCAAAAAGCGTTCGTAATGACTTGCTGCCAATTCTGCGCCTTGCACCACGCCTACACTGTATGCATAGAAGCTAAGCGGACGAGAAGCCGTAATACGTGAATCCAATTGTCGTAAGCTACCTGCCGCAGCGTTACGTGGATTAACAAAGATTTTCTCGCCTTTCTTCCTTGCTAATTCATTGAGCTTTTCAAACCCAGCTTTCGGCATAAAGACTTCACCACGAACTTCAAGACGATTTGGCCAGTCATTACCTCTGAGTTTTAAAGGAATGGCTTTAATCGTACGCACATTCTCTGTGATGTTTTCACCCGTAGTACCATCGCCTCGAGTGGCCGCCTGAACTAATACGCCATTCTCATATAACAAACTTACGGCGAGTCCATCCAATTTAGGCTCACAACAGTATTCTTTCACACTCTGGCTGCCCACGCGCTCTTGTGCGCGCTTGTGGAAACTATCAAGTTCACTATCATCAAACGCGTTATCAAGCGAAAGCATCGGTACTTCATGTGTCACTTGGCTAAACGCAGAGAGAGGTTGTCCACCGACACGTTGGCTTGGCGAGTCTACGGTTATTAAGTCAGGGTTCTCAGCTTCAATATCCAGTAACTCTCGCATTAAACGGTCGTACTCGGCATCAGGGATCTCTGGGTTATCTTCCACGTAGTAACGCACAGCGTGGTAATGCAACGACTCTTTTAGTTCTTCTAGTCGCTGAAGTACTGATTCAGACATAGTAAAGCCCCGTGTATTTTCAATCGGTGAGGTTGGGAAATCCAAGAAAAAGGGCTCCATCCGGAGCCCTATTATTATTTGCTGTTAAGATTATGCGTTAGCGGCATTAAACTCAACTATTTGACGTCGATAAGATGCTAAACGATCTGGCGTCATTAAGTTGCGCTGGTCATCAAGTACGTTACCACCTAAGTCATCAGCAATTTGCTGCGCAGTTCGGAGCATTAAGTTGAAGTTCTGTTCAGCCTCGCCATAACAAGGCAATGTCATGAAGAATGAAATACCCTTCGTTGTAAACTCAGCAGGATCAGCATGCTCAAACGTACCAGGGTGCATCATATTAGCGACGCTAAACAGCACTTTGCCGTTACCGGACAAGTCAACATGACGATGGAAAATATCCATCTCGCCATAAATTAGACCGTTTTGTTGCATACTTTCAAATAAAGCAGTACCAACAAATGGCTCTTCACCAGCACAGTGCACATTCAATACAATCACTTGCATTTCAGGTTCTGGCTCTTCCTTAGGCTCTGCAACGACAGGCTCACTAACCGTTTCGACTTGCTGTTCTTTCTCCGTAATATCAAACGCGGCGGGAATAACGTCTTCTTCCACAGCAGGCTGGAATGGCTCTTCAGCTACTGTTGCTTGAACAACAGGCTCAACGTCCTCTTCTTTATCTTTTTCTGCAACAAATGAAGGGATGTCATCCGGCTCCTGCTGCGTCTGTTTGACTTCAGATGGACCACCGAATAACGGGTCAGATTCAAACTTGTTGTCGAAAGAGCTCGCCATCCCAAAATCTGGTTCTTTGCGATCTTTGCGAATGATCTCAAAGTCATCTTCAGGAGCGGGAGCGAAGTCTCGCTCTTTCTCAACAAGATCATTTTTGTCTTCTTGGTCAACATCCAGCTTACCAAGTGGCTTGTTACCAAACTTTGCTTTGCCTTCTTTTTTACTGCTCCATAAACCATGAAACAGTAATGCCGCGATGGCTAATGCGCCAACAACAATGAGTACGAATCGCAATTCCTGCATTATTTACTCTCAATATACTTGTTTTTACTACTCGCAGTTCCTTGAGCAGCAACCCAAGTGCAATAAATCTGAATGATACGTTTACTTTACCAAAACTATATGTAGATTTAGAACAACTTAATGCAAGAAGTTCCGTTTTTTGTTGTGATTCTTGCCACGATTCCACTTAACAAGACGTCATTTGTCAGGGCATTGAAAGAAAAGTCCTCACAGGTACAATGAGTTTTCATTTACACGAAGCCAAAATAGACATGAAGCAAAACAATCAGCAGAGAACCGGGTTCGGTTATTTTCTATACGGGATACAATTGGCACTTGCCCCTAAAATCAGACGCTTTGTCATCTTACCTCTACTTGCAAATATCTTGCTTGTGGGTGGTGCCATCTTCTATCTATTTTCAAACCTTAATATATGGATCGAAGACTGGATTGGGCAGCTGCCTGAGTTTTTATCCTGGTTAACTTACATTCTTTGGCCTTTACTCGCTCTGACAATACTCGCTACCTTCTCCTATTTTTTCAGCACACTCGCGAACTTTATCGCCGCGCCATTCAATGGCCTCTTAGCTGAAAAAGTGGAAGAGTACTTAACGGGACAAAAAGTAAATGATGATGGTTTCACTGCCGTCCTGAAAGATGTTCCTCGCGTTTTAGCTCGTGAGTGGAGAAAGCTCCTTTACATCTTACCTAAAGCAATAGGCCTATTCCTGTTATTGCTCATCCCTGCCCTTGGACAAACAGTAGGACCATTTTTATGGTTTATCTTTACCGCCTGGATGCTCGCGATTCAATATTGTGACTACCCGTTTGATAATCACAAAATCCCATTTAACGACATGCGTTACAAATTGAAACAAAAGCAAGGTAAGGCCTATGGCTTTGGGGTATTGGTGTCTGTGTTTACGACGATCCCAATTTTGAACCTCATTGTCATGCCTGTAGCAATATGTGGTGCAACCGCTATGTGGGTCGCGGAGTTTAAGCACCAACGATAGTCGACTAGAGATTAAGGAAAGGGATCAGCGCCAGCTTTTCCCTTTTCTTTTATCAAGTTCTGGGCCAACCTAATAAGATATAACTTTTTAATCCTTTTCCCTTTTTTTCATACCGCATATTCTTCTATCCATATTCACACAACGTGTAATGAAGGAACATCACTATGAGCAAAATCTACGAAGATAACTCTCTTACTATTGGTAATACACCTCTCGTTCGTCTAAACAAAGTAAGCAACGGCAAAGTTCTTGCGAAAATTGAAGCGCGTAACCCTAGCTTCAGTGTTAAGTGCCGTATCGGTGCAAACATGATTTGGGAAGCAGAGAAAGCGGGGCTTCTTAAGCCAGGTGTAGAGCTTGTAGAACCTACCAGTGGTAACACAGGTGTTGCTCTAGCATTCGTAGCGGCCGCTCGCGGTTACAAGCTAACATTGACCATGCCTGAATCAATGAGCCTAGAACGCCGTAAGCTACTTAAAGCACTGGGCGCCAACCTTGAGCTGACTGAAGCGGCGAAAGGCATGAAAGGGGCGATTGCTAAAGCAGAAGAAATCGTAGCAAGCAACCCTGAGAAATACCTACTTCTTCAACAATTTGACAACCCTGCGAACCCAGAGATCCACGAAAAGACTACGGGCCCTGAGATTTGGGAAGCGACAGACGGTGAAATCGACGTATTCGTTGCTGGTGTCGGTACGGGCGGTACTATCACAGGTACAAGCCGTTACATCAAAGGTGAAAAAGGCAAAGCCATCACTTCTGTCGCAGTTGAGCCAGCAGAGTCTCCAGTTATTGCACAAGCACTTGCTGGCGAAGAAATCCAACCTGCTCCGCACAAAATCCAAGGTATCGGTGCTGGTTTTATCCCAGGTAACCTCGATTTAGACATTATTGACCGTGTTGAGCAAGTTACCTCAGAAGAAGCGATTGAGATGGCTCGTCGCCTAATGGAAGAGGAAGGTATCCTAGCTGGTATCTCATCAGGCGCAGCGGTTGTTGCAGCGAACCGACTTGCGGAACTACCTGAATTTGAAGGAAAAACAATTGTAACTGTCTTGCCAAGTTCCGGTGAGCGTTACCTAAGTACAGCACTCTTTGCAGGTATCTTTACCGAAAAAGAGAACCAACAATAATATGTGTTCAAATCAATTTTTAGTTTAAAAAAGCCCCGTTTAGGGGCTTTTTTGTTGATCCCTGCCCTACCTTTGGTAATATCAGGGTGTTTTATTTCTAGCTTCAAAATAAAGAAGCAGAACACAAAAAGGTTTCAAAGTGATTACGCACGCAAACAGTTGCGTAGTTACCAAACTTTTGACTAGTATCAGAACTGACGCGCTTTGAACTCTTCCCGTGCTAGCGCACAAGATGTAAAGCAGTTAAGCTAAAATCTGGTCACAAACTAACAAAAAAATACATTTATTGGGGTATATCACATGTACGAGAAGCAAGTAGAAATCACAGCAGAAAACGGCCTTCACACTCGTCCAGCTGCACAGTTTGTTAAAGAAGCGAAAGCATTCGACGCAGACATCACTGTGACTTCTAACGGTAAAAGCGCTAGCGCTAAGAGCCTGTTCAAACTACAAACACTAGGCCTAGTAAAAGGTACTCAAGTTACTATTTCTGCTGAAGGCCCACAAGCTCAGCAAGCAGTTGACCACCTAGTTGCTCTAATGGACCAACTACACTAATCCGGTCTCCTACTCCAGAAGCCATTTTGTGAAAGCAAAATGGCTTCGTTGGAAATAGGCTCAAAACTAAGCTAAAACTATTCGTTAGCGCACCCATTATTCTCCCGTTTTATAAAGTTGACCAAACTTAAGGTAAGGCTATGATTTCAGGCATCCTAGCATCTCCTGGTATTGCAATCGGTAAAGCACTACTACTTCAAGAAGATGAAATTGTCCTAAACACAAACACTATTTCTGACGATCAAGTAGAAGCTGAAGTTCAGCGTTTCTTTGACGCTCGTAACAAATCTGCAGCTCAGCTAGAAACTATCAAGCAAAAAGCGCTTGAAACGTTTGGCGAAGAAAAAGAAGCGATCTTTGAAGGTCACATCATGCTTCTTGAAGACGAAGAGCTAGAAGAGGAAATCCTAGCACTTATCAAAAACGACAAGATGACTGCTGATCACGCTATCCACTCAGTGATCGAAGAGCAAGCATGTGCTCTTGAGTCTCTAGACGACGAATACTTAAAAGAGCGTGCAACTGACATCCGCGATATCGGTTCTCGTTTTGTTAAGAACGCACTAGGCATCAACATTGTTTCGCTTAGCGATATCAACGAAGAAGTAATTCTTGTTGCTTACGACCTAACGCCATCTGAAACTGCACAAATCAACCTAGACTACGTGCTTGGTTTTGCTTGTGATATCGGCGGTCGTACATCTCACACTTCAATCATGGCTCGCTCACTTGAGCTTCCAGCTATCGTTGGTACTAACGACATCACGAAGAAAGTTAAGAATGGCGACATGCTGATTCTTGACGCAATGAACAACAAGATTGTTGTTAACCCATCAGAAGCTGAGCTAGAAGAAGCGAAAGCGGTTAAAGCAGCATTCCTAGCTGAAAAAGAAGAGCTAGCGAAACTGAAAGACCTACACGCAGAAACGACTGACGGTCACCGTGTAGAAGTTTGCGGTAACATCGGTACAGTGAAAGACTGTGACGGTATCCTTCGTAACGGCGGTGAAGGTGTTGGTCTGTACCGTACTGAATTCCTATTTATGGACCGTACTGCGCTACCAACTGAAGAAGAACAGTACCAAGCGTACAAAGAAGTTGCGGAAGCAATGAACGGTCAAGCTGTGATCATCCGTACTATGGATATCGGCGGCGATAAAGATCTCCCATACATGGATCTTCCAAAAGAGATGAACCCATTCCTAGGTTGGCGCGCTGTACGTATCAGTCTAGATCGTCGTGAAATCCTTCGTGATCAGCTACGTGGCATCCTACGTGCTTCTGCACACGGCAAACTGCGTATCATGTTCCCAATGATCATCTCTGTCGAAGAAATCCGTGAGCTTAAGAAAGCGATCGAAGAGTACAAAGAAGAGCTACGCGCTGAAGGCCACGCGTTCGACGAAAACATCGAAATCGGTGTTATGGTTGAAACTCCTGCTGCTGCTGCGATCGCACACCACTTAGCGAAGGAAGTGTCTTTCTTCTCTATCGGTACAAACGACCTAACTCAGTACACGCTAGCGGTTGACCGTGGTAACGAGATGATTTCTCACCTATACAACCCACTATCACCAGCTGTACTTACAGTGATCAAGCAAGTTATCGACGCTTCTCACGCAGAAGGTAAATGGACTGGTATGTGTGGTGAACTTGCAGGTGACGAGCGTGCAACACTTCTACTTCTAGGTATGGGTCTGGACGAGTTCTCAATGAGCGGCATTTCAATCCCTAAAGTGAAGAAAGTAGTTCGTAACTCTAACTTCGCAGAAGTGAAAGCAATGGCTGAAGAAGCCCTTTCTCTACCGACAGCAGAAGAAATCGAAGCCGTGGTAGAAAAGTTTATTGCTGAGAAAGCTCAGTAATCGGTAGTACCAAGTAATTCAATACTTAATGGCCATTAGACGGCGAAAAAAGTCGTCTAATGAGCTATATTGGTATACTATAATTCGACAGAATAAAACCAAACCTTAGGAGCATGACACAATGGGTCTGTTTGACAAACTTAAGAAGCTTGTATCTGATGACAGCGCTGACGCTGGTGCTATCGAAATCATCGCGCCACTTTCTGGTGAGATTGTAAACATCGAAGACGTGCCAGATGTTGTTTTCGCTGAGAAAATCGTTGGTGACGGTATTGCTATCAAGCCAGCAGGCAACAAAATGGTAGCTCCTGTAAACGGTACTATCGGTAAGATCTTCGAAACTAACCATGCGTTCTCTATCGAGTCTGACGACGGTGTTGAGCTTTTCGTTCACTTCGGTATCGACACAGTTGAACTAAAAGGCGAAGGCTTCACGCGTATCGCTGAAGAAGGTCAAACTGTTAAAGCTGGCGACACTGTAATTGAATTCGATCTAGCTCTTCTAGAAGAGAAAGCGAAGTCAACGCTAACTCCAGTTGTTATCTCTAACATGGACGAAATCAAAGAGCTAAACAAGCTTTCTGGTTCTGTAACTGTTGGTGAAACTCCAGTTCTACGTGTAACTAAGTAATTTTTACTTAATCGAACACGAAAAAAACGCTGCCATTGGCAGCGTTTTTTATTACCTGAAATTTTGTTTCTGATCGACTTACATCAATGAAATCCGCTCAGCTAAGTAATCCAAGTGCCGAACTCGGCCTTTGCTTTGCCTGAGCCAATAACGCAGTTGTCGCATCTTGGAGCACTTGAGAACGCACCATTTCCGTAGATTCTCTTGCGAAGTCTGTATCTCTTATTCGACTCTTGGATTCTGTAACACTCCGATTCACAGTATTTAAGTTATCCACCGAACCATTTACACGGTTCTGAAAGCTGCCAATTTCACTCCGGTGCGAATCAACATACTTAATTGCTGCATCAATCACCCCAATTGAAAGCTGCGCCTTACCTGCCGTCGACATATCGATGTCATCCATTGTGACTAATTGACCAGCGCTCACATCAAGCTCATCCGCTAAACTCCCTTCGAGAACCACACCCTCTGGCGCCTTCATCGTAGAAGCGAAGAATTGCAGTTCGTTGTTTTCCGTTACTGAAGCATTCACTATCGATTGTTGAGCATTGATGTAAGTGGCGACCTGTTCTATGCGGTCACCCAATTTGAGTCCAATGGATTCCGTTTGGGTTTGCCCTTTACTGTCTTGGTATTCGACTTTTAGGGTTTGGTTATCTTTAGTGACTCGCCAATCTTTATCGACCGCATCACCAACATAATGCTGCCCTCCCATCTCTGGGATATGGCTACGCATGTTACGTAACGTCAAAGAGATTGAATTAGCGTTCGCGCCAATATGGAAACTTTGTGAACCGTAAGATCCATCAAACAGGTTTTTATCCGCAAATGTTGTCGTGATCGCGACACGATCAAGCTCATCTTGCAGCGCTACGACCTCATATTGAATACTTTGCCGATCACTTGAGTCATAACTGCCGTTTGCTGCTTGAAGCCCCAGAGAGCGTAAGCGTTGCAATATGTCACTGCTTTCGTGCAATGCTCCCTCCGCTGTTTGAGCAACAGAAAAAGCGTCGTGCGCATTTCTTAAGGCGACATCAAGCCCTCTCGTTTGTACATGGAGAGTATTCGATATCTGTAAACCTGCCGCATCATCGCTCGCCGAGTTGATTCGAAACCCCGAAGTTAGGTTGCGTTGTGACTCAACATTTTGCGCAGCTGCTTGACTCAGGTGTCTCTGCGCCACCATCGCAGAAACATTGGAATTTAAAGAGATCATCTAATCGATATGAATGCCTTATCGAACATACTGTCAGGACACATCTGAATCGTTATAGCCAATAAGCAAAAAGCCAGGGATGAGCCTGGCTTTGGTTTCTTGCTTTGTTAAATTGATTAACCTAGCAGACTTAGCGCTGAGTTAGGCGCTTGTTTCGCTTGCGCAAGGATTGAGCTTGACGCTTGCGATAGAATTTGTGATTTGGTCATTGCCGTCGTTTCTTTCGCGAAATCTGTATCTTTGATACGGCTCTTCGACGCATTCACGTTCTCGTTAATGTTGTCCAAGTTGCTGATTGCGTGGTTGAAACGGTTCTGGAAAGCACCCAGCTCTGCGCGGTGGCTATCTACGTATTTCAGTGCCGCATCGATGATAGCAACAGATTCTTGTGCGCCACCAACTGAGGTTACGTCGATAGTATCTACTGTTACTTTTTTGCCTTCGCCTAAGCCTAGTTCACCAGATAGACCGCCTGAAAACTCGACCTCGCCCTCAACTTTGTTGTTGCCAGCGAAGATTTGCAGTTTACCGTCTTGGTCTACTGAGGCTTTCACTAGGTCAGTTTGGCCGTTAATGTAAGTCGCAAGCTCTTCGATATCGTCACCCGCCTTTGCGCTGATGTTGATTTCTTGCTCTTGGCCGTAGCTGTCCGTTAGGTTGATTTTTAGGTCGTTCTTACCTTCAGC